>JAHHMJ010000116.1 GCA_018678395.1 Gemmatimonadota bacterium
GCACGTGCCGCCCCACGCACCGATTCACGCGATAGATGCCCTCCCGGCCCGCGACGCCTATTCTGCCTCATGGATCTGCGTACGAAGCTCGTGTTCGCCCTCGTGCTGACTGCCCTCGGCAGCATGCTCGCTCTGGGCACCGTCGCGTACAACCGCGCCCGGGTTCTCGTCACGCAGGTCGACCTCGACCAGATCGATGCGCTGGCGCAGACCCGGGCGGAGGCGGTGGCCCAGCTCGTCGCGACCTGGGACGAACGGGTATCGCTCATCGCGAGTCGCACGCAGCTCCGGCGGAGTCTGGCGGCCCACGGTCGCACGGGTGATCCGGCCGCCGCCGAGTCCATCCGCATCATTCTTCAGGATGCCCTGGCCTCCGTGAATACGGTGCGCGCTCTCGAGGTGCGGGATCGCACGGGCGTCACGGTGGCGCGGGTCGGGGATGTGAGCACCAATGCGGCGGACACCGTGCGCCCGGACCGGGACGGAGGTTCGCCGGTGGTCTTCGAGGGAATCGCCTTCGAAGATGACCGCGCGCCCGCCCTCTTCTTCCGCACGCCGCTCGTGCTGGACGACGAAGCGTGGGGATCGCTGCTCGTCACGCTCGACGGCGGCGAGGTTCTCAAGCTGGTGGAGAGCGTCGAGGGAATGGGCGATACGGGCCAGACGATTCTCGTCGCCCGGGACCTCGACGGGCGTCCGCACATCGTCCGACCGGGCCGCGCGGGGCCATCGGGACCCCTCGACGTCTTGGCGCCGAGCGGGATCATCGATCCCGTGCGGCGCACGCTCGACGGCGAAGGGGGCGGCCGGTCGGAGGTCGTGGACGGAAGCGGCGAGCGCGTATGGGTCGCGGGTCGGCCCCTTCCCGAGGTGGGGTGGGGACTGGTCGTTGCATTCGACGAGGCCGAAGAGCTGGCGCCGCTGCAGGTCTACCGTACCGAACTTCGGGATCTGGCCCTCTCGCTCTCCGCCATCGCGATCCTCGCGGGCACGCTGCTCGGGCTGCGCTTCGCCAAGCCGCTGCACGATCTGGCCGAGGTGGCCAATCGTATCCGGGCCGGCGAGTTGAACGCCCGGGCCCCCGAGGATCGTGAGGACGAGATCGGACTGCTCGCCCGGACGTTCAACCAGATGACGGACGAGCTGGAGACCCAGCTGGTCCTGCTCAAGGAGTACGAGAAGTTCTTCGACGTGTCCCTGGACCTCATGTGCATCGCCGGGACGGACGGGTATTTCAAGCGGGTCAATCCGGCGTTCACCCGGACGCTGGGCTGGAACGCGGATCAGTTGCTCCAGAAGCCGTTCTTCGACCTGATCCACCCCGACGACATAGCCGCCACCGAAGAGGTGGTAGGAACACTGAGTGAAGGGGTCCCGACGGTCTCGTTCCGTAATCGGTTCCGGTGTGTGGACGGTTCCTACCGGACGCTCGTGTGGGCGTCCTATCCGGATCCGGACACCGGACTGCTCTACGCACTGGCCCGGGACGTGACCGACCAGGCCTCGGGCTGAGGCGGCGGCGTGGACGCTCTGCACCTGATCGGTGGCATCGTTTGGCTCCTCATGGGAGGAGACCTCCTGGTCCGCGGGGCCGTGGCCCTATCGCGGAGGATGCGGGTCTCGCCGGTCGTGGTCGCCTTCACGGTGGTCGCCTTCGGCACGTCTCTGCCCGAGCTGGTCGTGGGCGTGCGGGCGGCCCTCACCGGGGTCCCCGGGCTGGCCTTCGGCAACGTCGTGGGCAGCAACATCGCCAACGTCCTGCTGGTGGCGGGTGCCACGGCGGTGATCTATCCGTTGGCGACGCCGGACCGCTCGGGACGGCGGGACGGGTGGATGATGCTGGCGGCCACGCTGCTCACCGCGGTGCTGGCCTGGACGGTGCCCCTGCATCGCACCGCAGGCTTCGTCATGTTGGCGGGACTCGCGGTCGCCACGGGCATCTCGGCCCGTCACGCGCTGAACACACGCACCGAGAAGGACGCCTCCACGCCCCTCGACTGGGTGCTGGGGGTGCCGCAGTCGCTGCCCATGATCGGGCTGTTTCTCGCCACGGGACTCGTGGGACTGCCGCTGGGTGCCCGACTGGTGATCGACGCGGCGGTGTCCATCGCCGACAGCCTGGGCGTCTCGAATGCGGTCGTCGGCCTCACCATCGTCGCGATCAGTACCTCGTTGCCCGAACTCGCCACCACCGTGGTAGCCGCGTTCCAGCGACGCACCGAGCTGGTGCTGGGGACGGTGATCGGGAGCAACCTCTTCAACATCCTGGGCATCATGGGGGCGACCGCGGTCGTCAGCGGCGTCCCGCTTCCGGTGGACCCCCGAGCCGCCCGCCTCGACGTCCCGCTCATGCTCGCCTCCTCGCTTCTTCTGGTCGCGCTCGCGTATCGGAAGTCGCCGATGGGCCGGCGAATCGGGGTCGTGCTG
>JAHHMJ010000474.1 GCA_018678395.1 Gemmatimonadota bacterium
ATCCATGGGGGATTCCCGGAGCCGGCCGTTCAACTCCTCGATGGCTGCGGCGAGGCGTCCGGCCTCGTAGAGCTGTTCGGGAGTCACGGGTTTGCGGCCGCCTTAGAAGTTCTTGGTCTGGGTCCGCAGGTCCCACGCACCCGTGGGCTGCTTCGCCGCAGCACCCTTCTCGTCCTGCTGCGAGTACGTGACCTTCACGGCCGAGAAGTCGAAGGAGATCGACTCCATCGGCCGATCGTCGCCCCCCGAACCGCCCGACCAGTTGATCGTGGAGCAGTAGAGCTCCTTGAACTCGAACACCAGGAACGGAAGCGAAGCCTCACCGCCCGACTTCAGGAGCGTGACCGTGGCCGTGGGCCAGTGGACGCCCTGCATGCACTGCTGGAAGATCTCGGGGCTCGTCGTGTCGGTGGTCTTCATGATGTTGAAGCTGCTCACCGTCGCCTTGCCCGTCGCCATACCGCTCGTGGTGATGCTGGCAGGATTGCTGGCCCCGAACGAGAACGAGTAGATCTCGATCTGGCCCTCGAATCCAGTCGTCTCCGACTCACCCTCGAGTCCCTCGAGCTCAAGATACGCGTCGAACGCCATCGTGTCCTCCGATCTGTGGTAATGAAGTGTGGTGCGGGTGGGGGGCGCCTGTTACGACGCCCCCGCACACCGTAGAGCGGCAACCACCGCTCGGTTTTTCATCGTGGGCGGAATCAACCGGCCCGACGCGTCATCCCGCCGCCTGCGGCAACTCCGCAACCAGACGCATGGAGACGCTCAACTCGTCCAGCTGGAAGTGCGGACGCAGGTAGGCGACCGCACTGAACACGCCGGGCTTGCCCGGCACCTCGACGACGTCGACCCGTGCCTCGCGGAGGGGGCGCTCGGCCTTCACGGAGAAGGCGGCGCTGTCGTTGGAGACGACGTAGTTCGAGATCCACCGATTGAGGAAGGACTCGATCTCGGCCTTGCTGGTGAAGCCACCGATCTTGTCGCGCATCATCACCTTCAGGTAATGCGCGAAGCGCGAGACGGCGAAGATGTAGGGGATCTGTGCCGAGAGACGCGCGTTGGCCGACGCGGCATCCGAGTCGAACACCTTGGCCTTCTGCGCCGACTGCACGCTGAAGAACGCGGCGTTCGGCGTCCCCTTGCAGTGCACGAGCGGAGCGAACCCGAGATCGGCGAGCTCCTTCTCACGGCGGTCCGAGATCTGGGCCTCGGTCGGGCACTTCATGGCCATGTCCCCGGCGCCGGTCTTGAAGTTGTGAACGGGCAGTCCCTCGACGAGACCTCCGCTCTCCACTCCGCGGATCGTCGCGCACCATCCGTACTTTGCGAACGCCTGCGTGATCCGGGCTCCGAGCGCCCAGGAGGCGTTCCCCCAGAGGTACTGGTCGTGGTCCGTACCGTCGACCTCTTCCTCGTAGTTGAAGGCCTCGACCGGGACCGTTGCGCTGCCGTACGGCTCCCGCAGAAGCATGCGCGGGAGGGCGAGGGCGACGTAGCGCGAATCCTCGCTGTCGCGGAACGCCTTCCACTTCGCGTACTCGGTCGTGTCGAAGATCTTCGCGAGATCTCGAGGCGCATCGAGCTGCGTGTAGCTCTCGAGGTTGAACATGTCGGCGCCCGCACCCGTGATGAACGGCGCGTGGGCGGCGGCGGCCACCTCGGAGATCTTCTGCAGCAGCTCGATGTCCTGACCCGAGCGCCCGAAGTGATAGTCGCCCATGAGGGCGCCGAACGGGTGTCCACCGAAGACCCCGTATTCCTCTTCGTAGACCTTCTTGAAGAGGGCGCTCTGGTCGAACTCGGGCGCCTTCTGCAGGTCCTTGAGAAGCTCTTTCTTGGAGACGTTGAGGATCTTGAGCTTGAGCATGACCCCCGTGTCGCTCTGACCCAGGAGGTACTTCAGCCCCCTCCAGGTACCCTCGAGCTTCTGGAACTCGGCGTGGTGCATCACCTCGCGGAGCTGCTTCGACACCAACGCGTCGATCTGCGCGATGCGGTTGTTGAGCATCGTCTCGGTATCCGCCGAGACGGTGATCGAGCCCTCGAGCACCTCGGACACGAAGCGCTTGATAAGTCCACGACCCTTCTCCTGCGCGGCCGGAGCGTCACCGAAGCGTCCGGTCTCGACGATCTGGTCGAGAAGTCCGAGCTCCTGGGTGGTCTCCTGCGCCTCAGCGGCGCCCTTCTGAGCCTCAGCCATCTTACTCGTCCTCCCCGGTGCCGATCTCGTCCTTGAGCTTCGCCAGCGAGTCTTCGTCGCTCAGCGTCGCCTGGAGAATCTCCTCCAGCTTCTCGTTGCCCTGCAGGCTGCCGCGGACGTCCGCCAGCTCCTGACGGAGTTCCAAGAGCTTGCGCAACGCCGGGATCTGCTCTGCCACGCGATCCGGATCGAAGTCGTCGAGCTCGCGGAAACGGAGATCGACGCTGAGCTTACCCGCTTCGGGGTCGTCGCTGAGCTTGTTGTCGACCGAGTACTGGAGGTGCGGCTTCATGCTGGCCAGCACCTCGTCGAAGTTGTCGGGGTTCACCTCGGTGAACTTCCGGTCCTTGAGCCGCTCGAGCGGCTCCTCGGGCTGGCCCGTGAAGTCTCCGAAGATACCCATGACGAACGGCAACTGCCGCATCTCGATTGCGTCACCGAGTTCGACTTTGTACTCGATGTTGACGCGGGGCGCTCGGACTCGCTTGAGTCGGTCGTGAATGCTTTCCGCCATCGCCGGGAATCCTCCGGGAGGAAGAGGGGGGGGACGTTCTGGGGGGGACGCGGTGGCCGCGTGGACGCCGACGATAGGCGGCGGATCCTCCCGGTGTCAAGCAAAAGGGGGGTGACGGCCCGCCCTGCCTCGCACCTCGTGGAGGACCCTTGCCCGGGACGCGGTGCTCGGCCGAGCTTGCCACCGGCTTCACGCGTCTCCTCGACCCTCCCCACGCTGGTGCGAGCGCCCCTATGCGTCAGATGCAGCCGGTACTCTGGACCAAGGGCATCATGCTCTCCCCGCAGCACCTTCAGGTCCAGGATCGCTTTCTCGAGGACCTGGTCGCGTTTCGCCTCTCGGCCGTGGCCGCATGGCGGTGGGGGTTCGCGGAGCTCGTGCTCGATACGGAGGCGCTCGCCGAGGGCATGGTCGCGATCGACACGGCTCGGGGCGTCTTTCCCGACGGCCTGACCTTCGACGTACCCGCAGCCGATCCGGCCCCCGCGGCGCGCGCGGTCGAAGACGTTCTCGACGCCGATGAAGACGTCCTCGAGGGGATCGTCCATCTGGCCATCTCGGAGTGGAAGCCCGGGGGCACCAACGTGGGGATGAAGCCGGGTACGGGTGCGCGGTTCGACGCCGAGATGGTCTATCGCCGGGACGATACCAACGGCGAGAACGAGAAGCCGATCCTGGTCGGTCGCAAGAACCTGCGACTGATCGGCGAAGAGGAGCGCATCGAGGGGCTGATGACCCTGCCCGTGGCCCGGCTGGTGAAGTCGGAGTCGGGCGAGGTCGTGGTCGACCCCGCGTTCGTACCGCCGGTGGTACGGGCCGCCGCGAGCCCGCATCTGACGTCCCTGAATCGACGACTGCTGGAGATCATGACGGCGCGAAGCTCTTCCCTCAAAGGGCTCCGCCGCCAGCGCAACGAGTTCCTCGCCGACTTCAGCCAGTTCGACGTGGCCAGCTTCTGGCTCCTCTACACGGTCAACTCCTACCTGCCCCTCGTCCGCCACTTCATGGAGAGCGGCGAGGGGCACCCGTTGGAGATGTACCGCACCTGGTCGGCGCTCGCGGGCGCCCTGACGACGTTCTCAGCGGACGTGACGCCCGCCGAACTGCCCGCCTACGACCATCGGGACCTGCAGTCGAGCTTCGAGCGACTGGACGACATGATTCGCTCGCTTCTGGCGACCGTCGTGCCGTCGACCCACGTCGCGCTCCCGCTGCGGGCGACGCAGCCGCACATCCATGCCGTCGCGCTGGACGAGGAGCGGTACCTCGGTGCGACCGAGATGTACCTGGCGCTGCGCTCCGAACTGGACGGCGCCGAGTTGGCCCGCCGCGTACCCCAGCTCGTGAAGGTGTCGTCGGCCGATCGAGTCGAGCACCTGATTCGGCAGGCGCTGCCCGGCGTTGGGCTTCGCCACGTGACCGACCCTCCCGGCTCGCTGCCGATCAAGCTGGACTACCAGTACTTCCGCCTCGATCGAACGGGCGCCGAGTGGGATTCCATCCGGCGGGCCCGCAACGTCGCGGTCTACCTGCCCAGCGACTTCCCGGCGGCGGAAGGCGAACTCGTGCTCCTGCTCCCCCGCGAGTCGTAGCGCCCTCGGTCGAGACGACGGGCGACGGCCCGACGTCCCTCAAACAGTCGGATCGGGCCGGTTCATGAGGACCAGCACCACCGCGACGGCGATGGCTGCGAGCACGATCACGGCCAGAGCGACGACGAGCCACTTCGTCGACGGGGGCGCCTCGTCGTCCTCGACGGGAGGCGGGGGGGGCGGCTCGGACGCCGGCGCAGGCTCGACCGGTACCGAGAGCCCCTGGATGATGCGCGTGTACTCCCCGGGACCCGAGGGTGCACCCGGCGGTGGTGCCGACGTGGGCGGCGGTCCCGGCGGTGGCGGGCCGACATCAGGGAGGGCGTAGAGCTTGTCCGAGTAGTCGTCTCCTCCGCTCCCGTACAGACCCGCGTCGGCCGAGTCACCGCTCGGCTCCGGGGGCGGATCACGCATGGGTGGCGGAGAGGCCTCACGGGAATAGCGCGGCTCGGGCAGGTCCTCCGGCGGTGGGGTCGGGCGCCCGCCACCGAAGTCCGGCTCCGGCACGCCGGGACCCGCACCGACATCGAGGGGCCTCGCGGGCGCGTCGTCGTAGTGCGGCGTGGGAGGTCCGTCGCCGTAATGCGGGGTGGGAGCCCCCCCGACGTCGTCGTACCGGGGAGGGGGAGGTGCCCCGTCGTACCGGGGGGCCGGAATCCCGTCGGACCCACCGGCGGGCGGGGGCGGCGCGGAGAACTGCCGCGTGAACTCGCCCGGCTCCGCTCGCGTGTCCGGCGGCGGCGGTGGAGAGGAGATCGAACCGAACTCACGCGTGAACTCGCCCGGCGGGTCGGCGGGCGGCGGCGGACTCGCGGGGGGCGACGCGGCCGGCGG
>JAHHMJ010000616.1 GCA_018678395.1 Gemmatimonadota bacterium
TGTCCGGTCCTTCCAACGCCTTCAGGGCACTGCCCCGAATGATCGGGATCTCTTCGCCCGGAAAGTCGTAGCTCTCCAACAGCTCTTGCAGCTCCAGCTCTACCAGCTCCAGCAGCTCTTCGTCGTCCACCTGGTCCGTCTTGTTCATGAACACCACGATGTAGGGAACGCCGACCTGACGCGCCAACAGAATGTGCTCGCGCGTCTGCGGCATCGGACCGTCCGCTGCGCTCACCACCAGAATCGCGCCGTCCATCTGCGCCGCTCCGGTGATCATGTTCTTCACGTAGTCCGCGTGTCCCGGGCAATCCACGTGCGCGTAATGGCGGTTCGGAGTCTCGTACTCCACGTGCGCCGTCGCGATCGTGATCCCCCGCTCCCGCTCCTCCGGAGCCTTGTCGATGTTGTCGAACGCCACGAAGTCGCCCAGACCCTGTGAAGCCTGAACCTGCGTGATCGCGGCCGTCAACGTCGTCTTTCCGTGGTCCACGTGACCAATCGTCCCGATGTTCACATGCGGCTTCGTGCGCTCAAACTTCGCCTTGCCCATTCGACCCTCGAACTGGTGAGGGATCCGCCTCCGCGGATCCGGTTGATCAACTCCCCGGGAAGGGGAAGCTCCGACCGGGGATTGAACCCGGGACCTCTTCCTTACCAAGGAAGCGCTCTACCCCTGAGCTATCGGAGCACCTCGACCGGCTCATGCGCCGGGTACAGAGCGGGAGACGGGACTCGAACCCGCGACCCTCAGCTTGGAAGGCTGATGCTCTAGCCAACTGAGCTACTCCCGCGACCTTCCTGACGTTCACTCGCGCCACCTCGACCCTCTCGGGACGGCCGACCCTCCCAGGCCGGCGGCGTCGCGTGCGCCCGCGCATGGTAGGGGAAGGATTCGAACCTTCGAAGGCATGAGCCAGCAGATTTACAGTCTGCCCCGTTTGACCGCTTCGGTACCCTACCGCTTCACCATTCCGATCACGCATTCGTCGCCGACGACCTACCGACAAAGCGAGCACCCCCGACGCACGGGGCGACGAGGGGTGCCTTCGGAATGAGCTTTGAAAGGTATACACGGCCCCTGAGGCCATCAAGGGGTGAAATGCGCCTCGGACAGGGGGACTCGCCACGACGCCGAAACCCCGTACCGAAAGGCCCCGATCCGGCTTCGCCCGGCGGGCCTACGTAGTCCGGGACCCCTCTCTACGTACGTATGCGCAGAGCGTTCGGCGGCCGAGACGACGACCTTCAGGCATGCCCGCCGCACACGGATCATTGCGTTCGGGTTCGACGCTGCGAATGCTCCACGAACGCAGCCGGCCCCACGAGGAGTCACCATGACCCCGCATCCGAGCCTCTCTACGCTCCCCGAACTTCCACTGGTCGGCCGCGCGGAGACGATCGCCCGCCTCCATCGGCTCTTCGGCTCCACCTCGGACCAGCCCCCCTTCTTTCTCGTGACCGGCGAGAGCGGCGTGGGAAAGACCCGTGCCATCCACGTCGTCGCAGACGAGGCGCGCCGACGCGGGTGGACGGTGGCCCACGGGCGGGCCTACCCGCTCGAAACGGGGATGCCCTACGCCCTGCTGTCGGACGCACTCCTGCCTCTGCTTCAGGACCTCGACGACGCACGCCTGAACGTTCTCACCCGCGGCCGGGCCTCGGAGCTCCGCCACCTCTTCCCCGCCCTGGGCCCCGCGCAGGCGCCGCCGATCGCCGGCGAGGACCCCGACGAGATCCGCTCGCGCCTCTACTGGGGCTTCTACGAGTTCCTCGTGGCCCTCGGCAACCGCGCCCCGCTCCTCCTGGTCCTGGAGGACCTCCACTCCGCCGATCCGTCGTCGCTCTCGCTCCTCCACTTCGTCGCCCGACAGTTGGGTGAGGCGCCGGTGCGCATCCTCGCCTCGTACAACGACGACTACAGGGACGCGAACGAGAGCCTGGTCGGCCTCGAGCGCTCTCTGCTGGGGATGCGAGGCCTGGAGCGGCATCCGATCCCGCCGCTCACGTCGGAACAGACACTGGGCCTCGTCGAGAGCCTCTTCGGTGTGTCCGGGCAGCCCCTCCGGGCCTTCGGGCAGCGCCTCTACGGGTGGACGCTCGGCAACGCGTTCTTCATCGAACAGATCCTGGTCTCCCTGGTCGACTCCGGGCAGCTCCACCAGCGGGACGGGCTCTGGCTGGGCTGGGAGTCGCGGGAGCTGCGCCTGCCCGGCACCGTCCGGGACGCCATCCGCCTTCGACTCACCGATCTCGGCGAGGCCGCGCACGCGGTCGCGGAGTGCCTCGCCGTCGTCGGTGCACCGGCGAGCGCCCGGCTGCTCACCGCGGTCTCGGGGGTGAACGACGCCGCGACGATCGAGGCCTCCGAGGAGCTGTTGCGCCGCGGCCTGATCGAGGAACGCGACACCGTACGGGGAACCAGCATCGACTTCCGCCACCCGCTGGTCCGGGAAACCGTGTATCGCTCCGTCAGCGCGGCGCGGCGCGAGACCCTGCACCGCGCGATCGGCGAGGCACTGGAGTCCTCGTCGTCCGACTCCCCGGACGATCACATCGACCGTCTGGCGTACCACTTCAGTCGCAGCGGCCTGCGATCCGAAGACACCCGGCCCGCCCGCTATCTCGCCCTGTCCGGTCGCGCGGCGCTGGCCCGCCACGCCAACCGGGAGGCCGCGGCCTACCTGTCCGCGGCGCTGACGCACGGGGCCCACGACCGTGACGGAAAGGAGCACCGCCGCGTCCGCCACGATCTCGCCCGGGCCCGATCCCGCCTCGGCGACTTCGACGGCGCACGTGAGCTGTGGATGGAACTCGGGGCCGAGGCGCGGGAGCGGGCGGACGGCGCCGGCATCGCCCGAAGTGAACGCTACCTGGGAGCGCTGGCCTACTGGAGGGGCCAGCCTCGGGAGGCAGTGCGGCACTACGAGGCCGCCCTCGATGCGGTCGACGACGACGACCCGCTCCGGGCCCGCCTGGACCTCGCCGCCGGCGTCGTCCTCCAGGAGGTCGGCGACGCGGAGGGCTCTCGAGAACGGCTGACGCGTGCCCTGGCCCTCGGCGAGGAGACCGGGAACACCGCCCTTCAGGCGAGGGCCCACCGCGGCCTCGCCCTCCTGGAGACGTGGATCGGTGCACCCGACGAAGCTCGCAGGCACGGCTGGCAGGCCGTCGAACTGAGCCGCTCGGCCGGCGACCCGCAGACCGGCTTCTGGGCGCGCTGGGCGCTGGCGGCGCTCGAGGGGCTGACCGGCGACACCGCGGCGATGGACCGCCTCATGACGGAGGCCCGTGCGATCGCCGACGACCTCCAGTCGCCGGTACTCGGCCTGTGGATCGCCGAGCTCGATGTCGAACTGGCCTACGCGCGCGGCGACTGGGACGGGGCCCTGGCCCGCGGAGAGCAGGCCATCCGGCTCGCGGACCTGCTCCAGCAGCGCACGCTGCGGACCCGCCTCCAGGTCTGGACCGCCATGGTCTACCTGGGTCCGGGGGACTGGTCGCGGGCCCAGGAGCTGGTGGACGACGCCTGGGCG
>JAHHMJ010000306.1 GCA_018678395.1 Gemmatimonadota bacterium
GTCGAGGTGTAGAGAGGTGGCGCGGTCATGGCGTGAGTCTACGCCATCGAGACGCTCAACGGGAGGCGTCCGCGACCGCGCTCCGGCGGAGTCGGGCGAGGCGGCGCATCGCCATGATGCCGGCGACCGGGCCCATCGCGAGCAGGGAGAGCGCGGGGACCCAGCCCGCCGTCTCCACCCGGCGCGAGGCCCACTGCATCGAGACCCCGGTGAGCGCGAATCCGAGCATGGTCTGGAGCGTGAGGGCCGTACCGACGGCGTCCGGCGGCGCCACCTCGGTCACGACGGCGGAGAACTGCGCGGAGTCGGCCACGATCGCGGCGCCCCACACCACGGCGACCGCCGCGGCCACGGCCACGGGAGCCCCGACGAGCCACCCCAGCGTCAACGAGCCGATACCCGAGACGACCATGGCGGCATTCGCGATTCGCTCGCGTCCCCAGCGGTCCGCGAGGACGCCGGCGACGAGTGCGCCGGGCCCTCCGGCCGCGATCACGAGGAAACCCCAGGCCGCCGCCGGTCCCTCCACCTCCACGAAGCCGCGAGCCTCCAGTACCGCCGCGAAGTAGGGGGTGACGAGCAGCCAGCCGGCGTAGAGCTCCCACATGTGCCCCAGGTAGCCTGCGGTCGCCAGGCGGGTCTCGCGATGCGCGAGTACACGTCCCACGCGCCGCCACTCGAAGGGCCTGCGCTCGAAGCGATACGGACCGTCGTCGTAGAACAGGGCGATCGCCAGCCCGGCCGTGAGCGCCGCCAGCGACGTTCCCACGAGCACAGGTCCGGCCCCGCCCTCGCCTCCGAGCGCTTTGAGCAGGTAGGGGGCGGCCTTTCCGATGGTCAATGCGCCGACGACCGTCCCGATCGCGAAGCCGCGGGCGGACCGGAACCACGTGGCGATCATCTTCATCGCCGGCGGATAGACCCCCGCGAGAAGCACTCCCGTAGTGAACCGCAGGCCGAGCGCGACCGGGTAGGAGGGGGCGACGAGCAGGGCGACGTTGACCCCGGCGGCCAGCAGCGCACAGCCCGCGAAGAAGCGACCGGACGGCCAGATGTCGGCGAGGTTGAGCAGCGCGGCGAGGGCGGTGCCGACCACGAACCCGATCTGAACGACGGTGGTGAGCGCGGTGATGGCCCCCGGCGACAACTCCCAACGCACGGTGAGGGCTTCTGCCACGGCGGTCGCGGCGAACCACGGACTCATGGCCAGCAGGAGCGCCACGGACACCAGGACGAGGCGGCTCCACCGGCGGGGGTCCTGGTCGAACGGCTCCGCGCCGGCCTGCACGGTCGGTGTCAGCGGGCTACGAGCTGCTTGAGGACGAAGCCGACGTTCGCCGGGCGTTCCGCGAGACGGCGCATGTACCAGGGGAACCAGTGCTCCCCGTAGGAGATGAGAACCCGGAGGGGCGTCTCCGCGCTGACGAGACGCCGCTGCTCCTCGGTGGCGATTCCGTAGAGCATCTCGATCTCCCAGGCGTCTGAGGGCAGCCCGATCTCGAAGGCCACCCGGCCGGCGTCCGCGATGAGACGGCGGTCGTGCGTGGCTACGGCAACCTTGCCCATTCGGCCTGCGGCCCGCTCTCGCAACATACGTGAGGTCAGGCGGCGGAAGGACTCGTCCACCTGCGACTTGCGCTCCATCGCGATGTCGGACGGCTCCCGGTACGCGCCCTTCACCAGGCGGATGTTGGGAGTGCGCGGGAGCAGTCGTTCGAGGTCGTTCTCCGTGCGATGGAGGTAGGCCTGGAGGCAGATGCCCACGTCCGGGGTGCGGTCCCGGACCGCGCCCCAGACCGCGAGTGTGGAGTCGACGTGGGCACTACCCTCCATGTCGATCCAGACGATGCCCCGGGCGACCTCGGCGATGGCCTCGATGTGCCGGACCGCGACGTCGACCCCGTGCTCCAGGCCGAGGTGCGTCGGCTTCACCGACAACTCCACGTCGAGGCCGCGCTCCTTCACGGTGGCGGCGAGCGCCCGGTAGCCGTCCGCCACGTCCCGGGCCTCGGCTACGCTGTGCACGTTCTCGCCCAGCCACGTGACCACGGTCGGCACGCCACCCGCACCCATGCGCGCGGCCTCCCGCAGCGCGTCTTCGGGGGTCTCGCCCGGCATGAACCGGCGCACGGCTCTGCGCACGAAGCCGTACGACGGCATCCGGCGCGCGAGAAACGGGTTCGTGGACGCCCACAGGAGTGAGGAGCGAAGCATGGCGACCTCGTTCAGGAGCCCGGGGGATCGATCGTCGATCGTCCCCATCGCAGATGTTCGATGTGCGGGTCGGGATCGTCGCCGACGGCCAGCCCGGCGAGGGCTTGCCCGATGACCGAGGCGAACTTGAAGCCGTGTCCGCTGAAGCCGCACCCGACGACGACTGAGGTGCCCGGGATGCAGTCC
>JAHHMJ010000527.1 GCA_018678395.1 Gemmatimonadota bacterium
CCCGACGTCCACGCCGCGCGGCGAGCGCTCAAACGGGCGCGGGCCCTGGTGCGGCTGGGTCGGGCGATGTGGGAGCCGGCCGACCGGCGCGAACTGGCGCACCGTCTGCGCGACGCCGGCCGACACGCGTCCGGAACGCGCGATGTGGAAGCCCGGATCGAGGCGGTGGATCGCCTGCGGTCGCAAATCGAGCCCCGATACGCCGAGGCGCTGGAGGTTCTCCACGACCGGCTGACGGCCGCTTCGTGCGGCACGGCTCCCGCCCGGGACTCCCATGACCCGATCACCGCCGCCCGGACCGAGGTGGAGCAGGCCGAACACCTCCTGGAACGGCACCCGCCCCGCGGGCACGGCCGGGGGGTCGCCATCTTCGCACCCGGCCTCACCCGGATCGCCGAGAAGGGAGCGACGGCCCTCGAGCACGTCCGCCTCCGTCCCACGGACACGGACGCCCACCACGAACTCCGCAAGCGCGCGAAGGACATGCGCCACGTCGTGGAGTTCCTGGAGCCGGCGTGGCCCGCCGTGCTGGGGGTCTGGGCCTCGGAGCTCCATCGGCTGACCGACGACCTGGGCGAGGCGAATGACCTCACCCTCCTCCTGGACTGGATCGAGGTCCAGCCACATCCGGAGGATACGTCTCACACCACGGCGCTCGGCCGCGTGCTCCGTGAGGTCCGCGCGGCACGCTGGGCTACCGCGCTCTCGCTCGCAACGCGAATCTGGGCATCGCCGCCCGAGGACTTCGTCCGCGCCGTCCTCGCGTGGGCCGGGCTGCGCGAGCCCGTGCCTCAGGTCCCGCAGTAGGTGACGTAGGGACCGAAGTCGTCGGGTGCGGGATCTGCGAACCCCTCGTATCCGGCCCTCTCCCGATACGGATCCTGCAGGACCTCGAGAAGGGTCGCGAGGGGGCCCAGCTCGCCGTGGGCTTCCGCCGCCTGGAGCGCGGCTTCGACGAGGTGATTTCGGGGGACGTAGACCGGATTGACACGGTCCATGGCATCGGCCCGCTCGGCGGCGCCGGGTCCTCCGGCGGCGACCCGCTCACTCCACCGCCCCAGCCAGCCGTCGATGGCCTCGGGGTGGTCGAAGAGCACACGAAGGTCGCCGCTCGCCGCCGAGCCCTCACGCATCACCCGACCCAGAGCCCGGAAGAACCGCGTGAAGTCGACCCCCTCGCCGCTCATCGCGGCGAACAGATCGTCGGCGAGGCGGGCGTCGCCACCCTCCAGCCCCAGCTTCGCGCGCATGACCCGCACCCACTCGGCCCGATACAGCGGGGCGAACGCCTCGATCTCGTCGGTCGCGATCTGCACCCCCGCGGCCTCGTCCTCGGCGCGGATCAGGGGCAGGATCGCCTCGGCCAGCCGCGCCAGATTCCACTGCATGATGGCCGGCTGATTGCCGTATGCGTAGCGGCCGTGCCGGTCGATCGAGCTGAACACCGTCGCGGGGTCGTACCGGTCCATGAACGCACAGGGACCATAGTCGAGCGTCTCGCCCGAGATGGTCGTGTTGTCGGTATTCATGACGCCGTGGATGAATCCCACACCCATCCACTGCGCGACCAGCGCGGCCTGCCGGTCGCGCACGAGACGCAGCAGCTCGAGCGCCGGATCGTCGGCGTTCGCGAGCTCGGGCGCATGGCGACGCAGCGCGTACCCGACCAGCTGAGCCACGTGATCCATCTGGCCCCGTGCGGCGAAGAACTGGAAGGTTCCGATGCGGAGGTGGCTCGACGCGATACGCGCCAACACCGCGCCGGGCTTCGGCCCCCCGTCCCGCACGATCCGCTCACCGGTCGTGGCCGCGGCCAGGGCGCGCGTGGTCGGGATCCCCAGCGCGTACATCGCCTCGCCGATGAGGTACTCGCGCAGCACCGGCGCGAGGACCGCCTTGCCGTCGCCCCCGCGCGAGAAGGGCGTACGTCCCGAGCCCTTGAGGTGCAGGTCCCAGCGCCGGCCCCCGGGGTCGAGGATCTCACCGACCAGAAGGGCGCGGCCATCGCCCAGCTGCGGCGAGAAGCCTCCGAACTGGTGCCCCGCGTAGACCTGCGCGAGGGGTTCCGCGCCCTCCGGAGCCGCCGCGCCGGTGAAGAATGCCGCACCCTGCGGCGAGTCGAGCGCGTCGACGTCCAGCCCGAGCGCGTCCGCCAGACGGCGATTGAACAGCACCATGCGCGGCTCGGGAACCTCCGCACCCTCCCAGGGCACGTAGAAGCCCTTCAGCTCCCGTGCGTAGCTGTTGTCGAATCGAATGGCCGTGGACATGACGGAGCCTTACCCGGGACCCTCGCGTCCGATTCCACCGGCCTCGATCGTTCGTCAGGTGTTGCACGAATCCACTCCGCACCGGACCCTGAGATGCGACTGCCCGTCCTCCGCCCACCCTCGGTCGATCCCCTCGCCCGGCTGCGCTCCATCACCCCGCCACGATCGATCGCCCGCGCGCTCTCCGTCGCCACCCTGGCGGCCTCGCTCGGCGTCGCCGCGTGCTCGACCGACCTGCTGGGGCCGGACTTCGTCGATGATCTCGATCAGCTCCGGTCCTGTGCGGACGTCTTCTTCTTCGCCATCGACGATGCCGATCGGGTCATGCTCACCTTCTCGGTCGCCGGCCCGGTAGCCGAGGCCCAGGCCGCGGGCGAGACGACCACCACCCCCTTCGACCTGCCCGATCCCGACGTGACCCTCATCGTCGAGCAGGGATCGCGGGTGAGCGACGCCGCCTGCGACGACGTCATCGAGAACGGAGGGCCCGTCGTCGACCGGACCTGGAGCGCGATCGCCGGTTCGGCCACGCTCACGATCCGGCCCGGGGAGGGCATGGTGAACAACCGCGCCGACCTGGAGCTCCGCGACGTCGTCGTGCGCGACGGCGACGGGAACGTCCGTACGCTCGCACGGCTGGACTGGATCGACGTCTCGGTGGGCTGGTTCCCGGGCTGATCGAGCCCCGGCAACGCCTACCGGTTACGGACGACGATCGCCCTCAGCTCATCCTCGAGAAGCTCGGCCGCCTGGGCACCCGTCAACTCACCCCGAAGCGTGCGGCCGAAGGCGGCGGCGATGCGCTCCGACACCAGGTTGTAGAAGGGCGACATCGGACGGGTGTGGAGCTGGGATTCGAAGACCGCCTTTCCGACGCCGAGCACCGGGACCTCGGCCACGAGCTCCGGGTCGTCGTAGAGATCTCCGAGGACCGGAAGCAGCCCTGCCTCGAGCGCCTGGCGCCGCTGCTGCAAAGGGCTGGTCAAGTAG
>JAHHMJ010000368.1 GCA_018678395.1 Gemmatimonadota bacterium
CCTCGATACCGAGCGTCCCCAGCGCCGTCAGGGCGAGAAGCGCCCACAGGCTCAGGCGCGCGACGAAGCTCACGACTCCAACCGCGGTCGCCATCCCGGGATCGTCTTCGAGATGCTCCTTCTTCCACCGCTGGATGAGGTAGTTGATCACCCCCATCCCCCAGAACCCGGCCTGGAGATGGAGCCCGATCACCAGGATCCCCTGGAGCACCCTGTCCGCCGTTTCCGGCAGATCCAGCGGCTGCGCGGCGGCCCACAGCACGATCAGGACGATGAAGAGCGTGCGCGTCTTGGCCAGCAGTTCGACGATCAGGTCGTCGATGTCGTTCTCGGTCTTCCGCGCCAGCACCCGCACGCGCCCCAGCGCCCAGCCGAACAGAATGCGCAGCACGATGGCCGCGACGACGGCCGTGCCGAGCGCGATGAGAATCTGCTGGACCGGCACCCCGCCGATGGAGGCGTCGAGGATGTCCTGGAGGTTCATACCGACCCCTCGGCTGCACCGGCCGAGCCGTCGCCCGTCTGCGCCGCGGCCTCGGCCTCAAGAGCCGCGGCACGTTCCCGCTTCTCCTCCTGCCAAAAGGAGAGTGCCAGCATGATGGCTCCACAGCTGATGCCGATGTCGGCGACGTTGAAGATCGGGAAGTTCCAGAAGCCGAGATCCACCGGCCCGAAGAAATCGACCACGCCCCTCGACCAGCGCACCCGGTCGTACAGGTTGCCGAGCGCTCCGGCAGCGACCAGCGAGATGGCCATCACCCGGAAGAGGTCCCGGTCCTCGGTCTGTCGGTAGAGCACGATCAGGAGGCCGAGCGCCACGAAGGTGATCGGCACGAAGAGCCAGCGCGAATCATCGCCCACCGAGAGACCGAACGCCGCACCCTTGTTGAACGCGAGCGTGAGGGGCAGCAATCCACCGAGCGTGTCGATGGAACGTCCCCCGTCCAGCGCGGCGAGCGCCCAGCGCTTCGTGACGAAGTCCACCGCGAGAACCACGGGGAGCACGATGAGCGGTATGGAGAGCTTTGCGCGCACGGATCGGATGGAGTCGAGCGGAGAGTGGGCGTCGCGTGTTGCACCCCGAGAGCTGACGGGCGTTCCCGCGAAGCGCCCGCGCACTTGAGCCGCAGGGTATCTGCATGCGATTGTACGTGCGCCGGACATCCTTCCCGCCGGCGCGCCAGAACCGCAATGGAGCTCGATCGACATGCGTGGACCGCTCGTTCTTCTCGGCACCGTCCTTCTTGGAGGCGCCGTCTTCTTCGGCGTTGCGCGCTACCCCGGCGACGCCGAGGTGCCCGAACCGGCACCGGTCGCGGCGACCGAGTCCGCCCAGCCCGCCGAGATCACCATGGTCTCCGACATCGGCGCGTCGCTCCCCTCGGTGAAAGTCTACAAGGCGCCGACCTGCGGTTGCTGTGGCGACTGGATCACGCATCTGCGTGAGCACGGCTTCGAGGTCGAGGCCGTCGACACCAACGAGATGATGACCATCAAGGCCGCGCTCGGCATCGCGCCCGCCATGGGATCCTGCCACACGGCCGAGATCGGCGACTACGTGATCGAGGGCCACGTGCCGGCCGAGGCGATCGCCGACTTCATGGCACAGGCGCCTGCCGATGCGATCGGCCTGACGGTTCCCGGCATGCCCGTGGGCTCGCCCGGGATGGAGGTCGACGGCATGGCCGCCGATCCCTACGACGTCATCCAGCTCGGCACCGACGGCTCGAACTCGGTCTTCCGCTCGTACCGCTGAGCGCAGACGCGTAGGCCCACCGGTCGAGAAAGCCCCTCGGCCTCAGGCGCCGCCCGCGGTCGTTCCCGGCTCGAGCCGCCAGAGCGGCGCCCTGCCCGAGTCGACCAGCACGTAGATCAGCCCGTCGGGTCCGACCCGCACGTCGCGGATCCGTTGTCCCCGGTCCGCGAGAAGCTCTTCGCCGGAAACCACGGCGTCGCCCTCGAGGGTGAGCCGCGCCAGGTGCACCGCCGCGAGTCCTCCGACGAACGCGCTGCCCCGCCACTCCGGAAAGGCATCTCCCTCGTAGAACGCGAGGCCCGAGGTGGCGATGGACGGCACCCAGTAGTGCACGGGCTGCTCGAGTCCCGGCGCCTCGCTGATCCCGTCTCCGACCGGCGTCCCGTTGTAGTTGATCCCGTACGTGATCGTCGGCCAGCCGTAGTTCACCTCGGGCCGAATGATGTTGAGCTCGTCGCCCCCGCGTGGACCGTGCTCGGTCTCCCAGAGCTGGTCCGTTCCCGGACGGAAGGCGAGCCCCTGGGGACTGCGGATCCCGGTGGCCCAGATCTCGGGCCGAACGTCGGCGCGTCCCACGAACGGGTTATCGGCCGGGACGCGGCCGTCGTCGTGGAGCCGAACGATGGTGCCCTGGTGATTGAGGGGATTCTGGGCCTGGTCCCGCTCGCCCCGATCCCCGATGGACACGAAGAGATGGTCCTCACCGTCGAACGCCAGTCGCGACCCGAAGTGCACCCCGTTCTCGGTGAAGGCGTCGGCCTCGAAGATCTCCTCGACGTCGCTCAGCGCCGAGCCGTCGAAGCGGCCGCGTACGACGGCCGTGGTGGCGGTGCCCCCCGGTCCGGGCTTGGAGTAGCTGAGATACACCCAGCCCGTCGACTCGAAGTCGGGGTGGAGTGCGACGTCGAGCAGCCCCCCCTGCCCCCGTGACCACACCTCGGGCACGCCCGAAACGGGCGCCTCGACGAGCGCTCCGTTCCGAACCACGCGCAGGCGGCCCGGACGCTCCGTGACCAGCATGTCCCCACCCGGCAGAAACGCCATCCCCCACGGATGCTCGAGCCCCTCGACGACGGTGGTCACGCGAAACCCGGCCTCCTGGTCCGACGCCGTGGCCGGGGTCGTCTCGGCGCAGCCGCCGAGGATCGCGAACACGGCGAGGGCCAGGGTGCCGTTGAAGAGGGAGCGAGTGGGCATGGGTCGAAGCTCCAGGGGATTGCGGGTACGAGAGTACGGGTCGGGCCGAGGTGCGTGCGCAGTCTCTACCCGTCGCCGAGCGATCGGGTTCGGGCCGGCTCCGCTGGACCTCGAGCACCGCTCGCCCTACCCTGTACGTTCGAAACGACGTGAACGCAAAGCCCCCGTGTCCCATGAGCCAGGATCCGAACACCTTCATCGAGGCGATGGCTCTACATCTCCAGAGCCTCGGACTCCCGCGTTCGACCGGTCGTGTCTTCGGGTGCCTGCTCCTTCACTCCGAGCCGATTTCGCTGGACGACCTCACCGAGGAACTCGGCATCAGCAAGGCGAGCGCGAGCACCGGCGCGCGGTATCTGGAGCGATTGGGGCTCGTGGAACGCGTGGCCCGTCCCGGCGCCCGCAAGGACTACTACCAGACCGTCGGCGACCCCGCGCGTGCACTGGTGCTCCACGTCGATTCGGTGCGCGAGATGGGACGGATCCTGAACGACGGCCTCAAGGCGGTCCCGGGCCACCGTTCGGAGGTCCGCACCCGCCTGAACCGGATGGTTCAGATCCACAAGGAAGCGACGTCGTTTCTGGAGAAGCTCCTGCGGCGGCGGTACGGCTGACGGCACCGGACGTGGGCCGGACCTCGACCGGATCCAGCGTCCGTGCCGGGGGGTAGCCCGGGGCTGATCCCGAATCCGCTCTCTCTCTTCTTCCGGTACGCTCCATGACCTTTCGACGGCTTCTTCTGCGCACGTCGCTCTTCACGCTCGTTCCGCTGGCGCTCGTCGGCATCGCTCAGCCCACCGCCGCCCAGGACGACGAGGATCCCGCCCGCACCCGCTGGGTCGCACAGGCCGAACTGACCACCGTGCTCAGCCAGGGCAACTCCGAGTCGTTCACCGCGGGCCTCGGGGCCGTCGTGCGCCGGCAGTGGGAGAAGGACGGACTGCGTTTCGAGATCGGGGGGATCCGGACCGAGGCGACCCGCATCACGCGCCAGGCGATCGGCACGCCCACGGACTTCCTGGTTCAGACGACCTCGGACTCCGAGAAGACGGCGGAATCGCTCTTCGCGCGCGCCCGCTACGACCGCAGTCTCTCCGAGAGCTTCTTCACCTACACCGAGCTCGACTGGCTGCGAAACACCTTCGCGGGGATCGACAACCGCACCCTGATCGCGCTCGGCGCCGGTAACACCTGGGTCGACAGCGATCGCGCACGCTTCAAGACCACGCTGGCGGTCACCTACACGACGCAGAACGACGTCGTGGACGATCCGACGGCCAAGTCCAGCTTCGCGGGCGGTCGGGCGGGCTACGAGTACTGGAATCAGCTCACGGGCAGCACCGAGTTCGAGAGCCACCTGGTGGTCGACCTGAACGTCGACACCACCGACGATGTGCGCTTCGACCTGGTCAACTCGCTGGCGGTCAGCATCAGCGACCGCCTTGCGCTGAAGCCGAGCCTCCAGCTGCTCTTCCGCAATCGGCCCTCGCTGACCGAGGTCGGTCTCTTCACCGCCGGTGGGAGCGACACGGGTGACACCGTGCTCGCGGAGCTCGAAAAGCTCGACACCTTCTTCCGGCTGGCGCTGGCCCTCAAGCTGTAGGACCTGCCCCCGATGGCTCCGGACACGATCGGCATCGTCGGCGCGGGCCCCGCCGGGCTGGCCGCCGCATGGGCGCTGCAGCGCAGGGGACTCCCGTTCGAGATCCTCGACGCGGGACGCGGCGTCGGCGGCATCTGGGACATCGATCGCGACGAGACGCCGATGTACGAATCGGCACACTTCATTTCGTCGAAGACGCTCTCCGCGCTCCCGGGCCATCCCATGCCCGAGGACTACCCGGACTACCCGCGCCACGACCGCATCCTCGAGTACATCCGGAGCTTCGCCTCCCGCCACGCACTCGACCGGCACGCGGTCTTCGGCGTGCGGGTGGTGCGTGCGGAGCGGGTCGACGGCGCCGCCTCCGGCTGGCGCGTCGAGACGGACGACGGCCAGGTGCGCCACTACCGAGCGCTCGTTCTCGCTACCGGCGCCAACTGGCATCCGGTGGTGCCCGACGTCCCCGGCGAGTTCGAGGGCGAGGCCTATCACGCCTTCGAGTACCGATCTCCCGGTCAATTCGAGGGTCGCCGCGTACTCGTGGTGGGCGCAGGGAACTCCGGGTGTGACATCGTCTGCGACGCGGCGCGCTCGGCGGCGGCGGCCTTTCTCAGCCTCCGCCGCGGCTACCACTTCGTTCCCAAGTACGTCTTCGGCACGCCGTCGGACGTGTTCGCGGACCGCGGGCCGAAGCTGCCGGCGTGGCTCGAGCGCCGGGTCTTCGGCTTCCTGCTGCGACGGATCGTCGTCGGTGACCTGACCCGGTTCGGACTGCCGGAGCCGGATCACGACATCCTGGAGTCGCACCCGATCCTCAACAGCCACCTGCTCCACCACCTGGGCCACGGCGATGTGGCGGTGCGCGGCGACGTCGCCGAACTGACAGCCGACGGAGTGCGTTTCGCCGACGGGCGCGAAGAGGCGGTCGATACGATCGTCTGGGCGACGGGCTATCAGCGCCGCTATCCGTTCCTCGCCGACGGGACGGTCCCCCGCCGCGACGAGGCGTACGACCTCTACCTCAACGTGGCGGATCGCACGAGCGACGATCTCTTCGTGATGGGACTCTTCGAGACCGACGGAGCGGCCTATCCGCTGTTCGGACTGCAAGCCCGCCTGATCGCCTCGGCGCTCGGTGCCCTCTCCGAGGACCGGAGAGCCGCCTACGATCGGCGCAGGGCGAGCGAGCGCCCGGATCTGCGCGGGGGACGGCGGTACCTGCAGACCCGCCGCCACCGGCACTACGTGCAGGCGGACGCCTACGGACGTCAGTTGGAGAAGGAGCTGAGACGGCTCGGCGCGGACGCCTAGCGCCTAGTCGGCCCGATCGGTCTCGCCGCCGTCGACCGACACGCTTCCCTCGGCCTCCCACTCCTGAAGCGTGTCGACGTCCCGCAGCACCCCGGCGTCGTCGACCGGCACCTCGATCACGCCCGCGGCATGACGATCGAGCAGGTCTCGCGCTCCCCGATCGCCCTCGAGCGCCAGGATCTCGGCGAAGTGCGCGCGGGACCAGGCCACGGGGTTTCCTCGTCGCTCGTCGCAGACCGGTACGCTCACCGTCCGGCCCTGCGCCGGTGCGAGCGCCTCGGCCACGGCGCGCACCGTCGCGCTCGTGACGCGCGGCATGTCGGCCAGGAGAACCGCGGCTCCCGCGACCGCGTCGGGCAGCGCTCGGATGCCGGCGCCGAGCGACGAGGCCAGCCCGGTCTGCGACGCCGGATTGTGGACGAACGCCACGGGGAGCCCTTCGAGCGCGGTCCACACCGCGTCGGCCTGATGACCCGTGACGACCACCACCGGGTCCAACCCCGCCTCGAGCGCCGTCGCGGCGACGCGCCGCACCATCGGCTCTCCATCGACCGGCAGGAGCAGCTTGTTGAACGGCCCGAAGCGACGCGAGAAGCCCGCGGCGAGGATCACCCCGGCGACAGTCTCCCCCGAAGCGCTGTGCGTCGGCGGGTCGGTGCCGTCAGCCCCCACGCACCACGCCCCCACCCCGCCGCACCGCCACGATCTCGGCCAGGATCGACACGGCGATCTCTTCCGGCGCGCGCCCGCCCAGGTCGAGGCCGACCGGCGCGTGGATGCGGTCCAGGTCGGTCTCGGCGACGCCGGCCTCGGCGAGCCGGGCCCGGCGCCTGGCGTGGGTCCGGCGGCTGCCGAGGGCCCCGACGTAGAAGGCGTCGCTCGCCAACGCGGCGCTCAGGGCGGGGTCGTCGAGCTTGGGGTCGTGCGTGAGCGCGACCACGGCGGTCCGCGAGTCGAGCCCGATCGCCGCCAGCCCCTCCGCCGGCCACTCGGTGACGAGTTCGACCTCGGGAAAGCGGGCCGAGCGGGCGAACGCTTCGCGCGGGTCGACCACCACCACCTCGAGGCCGACGACCCGGGCCAGGGCCGCCAGGCTCTGCGCCACGTGGACGGCGCCGATGATCGCGATCCGAACCGGCGCGACGAACGGCCGCAAAAGCAGCTCGCCCTCCGTGCCCTCGATGCGCTGGGGACGCGCGCCTCGGACCACCGCCGCGACCGTGTCGCCGGCCGCCGTCCGCTCGGCCCGCAGCGCGCCCCCCGCCGCGAGATCGTAGGCGAGCACGACCGGCTCACCCCCCTCTTCCGCAGCCACGGCAGCCTCGAGCAGCGCCGGGGCGATCTCGTGCGCGCCCGCGCCCACCCGGCTCACCGCGACCCGTACCGTCCCGCCGCAGGCCAGTCCCACCGCCCACGCGTCGGCGTCGGCCACACCGTAGGTCAACAGGCGAAAGCCACCCTCGTCGAGCAGCGCCCGGGCCTCGTCCACCACCGCGACCTCGACGCATCCGCCCG
>JAHHMJ010000168.1 GCA_018678395.1 Gemmatimonadota bacterium
CGACCGGCGAGGACCGTCCCGATCAGGGGGTCTTCGGGCGGCGCTCCCGGAGGCGGGGCGGGAGGGGACCCTTCCACGGGCTCAGAGGCCGTCGCCGAACGGGGAGGAGCCGCAATTGGGGTCCTGCTCACTGCGGTTGAGAAAGCGGACGTCGCCCTCGTGGCGCGGGACCTCGACGATCTCGAGCGGAAAGGCCTCCAGTGCGAACCGTCCGCAGCCTCTCAGCGTCCGCACGATGACGACCAGGACGTCCTCGGCCTCGCCCTCGGCATCGGTGACGGTGCGGATCCCCACGCTGTCGACGCGGATCTGATCTTCGGGCGTCATTCGCCCGGCCCCGGCCACGACCACCATGCGGCTGGAGAAGTCCACCGTAGGCGGCGCCGGCGGGTTGTCCTGGCGCGACGTCGCTTCGGACCAGACCTCTTCGAAGCGCTCCGGGGTCCTCACGACCATGCGCACGGAGTCGGCGATTCCGCCGGTCGTGTCGTAGTAGAGCCGGTCGCGATCCGCGAGGGGAGCTGGGGGTGGGGGAGGGGCGTATGCCGAAGCGGCCGGGCCCGACCCGCCGCCTCCGCACGCAGCCGCGAGAGCGAGCAGCGGCATGGCCACCGCGATCCGTCCGAGTCGTCGCATCGAAGTTCGTTCGGTTGAGAGGTCCTGCTGGGCGCCCTTCATCGTACGACCGTCGGGACGCAGGACAAACCGCTGAGCACCCCGGGGCGGAAGACCGGCGGTGAATCCGTGAGCGTCAAACGGGCCTGGAGGATCTGTCCCTGGGAGGTCGTCCACGACAGCTGGTATCGATCGCTGCCGAGGTCGGACCACTGCGCGGTCTCGAAGAGTCGGAACAACGCCCAGGGACCGGGCGGGACCTCGAGCAGCTCCTGCTCGCTGCCGTCGATCACCGCGGTGACGAGGACGTCGCGGGCGGTCTGGCCGGCCCAGCGGAACGGCACCTCGCGCTGGTTCACCGGCGTGGTGCGCTGCGTGATGTTGTCGATCCGGATCGTGATCTCCGGGAGCTGCGGCGTCGTCGTCGGCAGCAGGGTGAACTGAACCACCGGATTGCCCTGGGCGTCGAAGAGCGCGCTGGAGATGTCGACCGCCCGGTTCAGGAAGCTCATGAATTGCGACGTGGGCGTGGGATCCGCACCGCTGCGTACGCTGAATCGGCTACCCTGCTGAACCACGAGACCGCTGGCCTCGAGTTCGTCCCGGACGAACGACCACAGAACGCTCTGACCCGGCTGCAATGCTGCCGACACGTCTTCCATCGTCGCGTTGTTCGGAGCGCTGCGATCGAACGGGTAGCCCGAAAGGAAGCCGCCGAACTCGCGACAGAAGCTGCGGCCCGAACCGTTGATCTGGCCCGCTCCGAAGCCGCCGAGGAGGCGCTCCGCGTTCCGGAGGGGCGCCTGCAGCAGGCCGCGCATCGCGGTCCCCGCCTCCCGAGCGGTCGCGGGTTCGAGCGCAAAGGCGTCGGCCATGCCGTCCACGGCTCCTTCGCCTCCGCGGACCGCGTCGTTGGCCTGCCCCACGGCGGCCTGCTGTGCGTCGCGCGGGGCCTGTGCGAGAGCGTCCAACGCCCCCTCGAGCTGGCGGAGTGCGTCGACGTAGGACTGATTGGTGTCCCGGATCAGGCGGGTGTCCTCCTCAGGCTCGGGTCCCTCCTCCTCGCCGGGAGGCGGAGGCGGGTACACCGACAGCACCGGCTGGAATTCGTCCGCGAAGGGGCGGGTGTTGCGGGCGACCAGCGAGAGAGTCCCCAGAAGGGGGGACTCCGAGTTCGCCAGGCCGTCCAGTCGACGGGCGGCGTCCGCCGCGCCGTTGAACGGCGTCACCGATGTGCCCACGAGGAATTCGAGCCAGCGAGCGGCGTACTCTTCGCGATAGCGCGTCTTCACGCTCTCTCCGAGGGAGGCGACGTCCTCGATGGGCATGGACCGAGGCCCGAGTACCCAGTCCTCGGATTGGAGCATCTCGCGAGCGTCGACGTCGCGGACCCAGTCGAAGGCACCGAGCGTGAAATGCGGCTCGACGATGACCTCGTTGCGAAGCAGCCCCTCCGAGCCGCGCACGGCGGTGTAGAGCCGAATCTCCTCACCGTACGAAGCAGCCTGCCCGAGAACGTTCAGGTAGAACTGGTCCTCGTTCGACAGCTCTCGCAGAAAGTCGCGGGACGACTCGACGGTTGCCATCTCGGGCAGCGGGGCGGGCGGGTTGCCGACGTCGGCGATGACTTCGGCGAAGAAGTCCCACTGCACGCGGAACAGTTCGCCGCGCTCGCCGTCCAGATTCCGGGCGGTGTCCCAGCTCTCGAGGACGGCACCCGGAAGGAAAGCGACGTCGCTCCGATCCGGGTGGTCGGTCAGGATCAGGTACGCCTTCAGCGCATCGTACGACGACCGGAAGTCGGTCGACTCGGCGGGCTGTTCCTGGAGCCCGGCCAGCCGCGCCTGGAGGATGCGACGCGCCTCCCCGCCCATCGCCGTCTCGAAAGCGTCGAGGTAGATCCGGATCCCGGGCTCCAGAATGTCGTCACCGCGGTAGACGCCCCAGCGCATTCCCAGGGGGCGACCATCGACCGCGTGGCGGCGCAGCTCGACCAGTTCGCTCCGCAGGGTGTCGAGGCGCTCCAGATCGTCCTGTGACGGAATGAAGTCCGATTGGAAATCGGTCTCCCGTACGAGGGTGGACGCGGCCGTGACCCGCTCGGCGGTCGCCCGATTGGCCCGGAAGGAGACCACCAGCCCGAGGCCCCACACGACCGCCGCCACCGCCGCGGTCGCCAGGAGTCCTCGACGAAGGAAATCGACGCGAGCGCCGCCGGTCGTCGTGACGCGCGCGACCTCGTCGGGCATGACGACGTCGCGGAAGAAGGGCTTCAGGAAGGCCCAGTCGGGAATCCGGCGAGAGCGACCCGCGGCAGCCTGACGCGCTGCGGCCTGGATCTTCGAAAGGTCGAAGACCTGCGTCGCTCCCATCGAACCCGGGTCGGTGGGAGAGGGGGCGGCGGGGGCTGGAGCGCCGGGCTCGTCCACCACCAGAGCGCGCACCCCGGTGAAGTGGAAGCCTCTCAGGAAGGGGCTGCGCGCGAGTTGGCTGGGTCGGCACAACTCGAGGAGGAAATCGCGGATGTGCCCGCGGATCTTCTCGACCTCCCGCGGGAACTCGTACATCCCCGCCTGCACCTCCGCGTCGCGCTCCCGCATGAGGAAGTCGCGCCGCTTCAGCCGCAGGGCGTGCAGCAGTTCGTCGAGGTAGCGCTCGAGCCGCGTCCCCTGTGCTTCCGCATAGGGCGCGGCGGAGGCTGGCGCCACCGGCAGGGTGACGCCCAGCGCCTGATCGGCTTCGTCTCGCCCGAGGGTCCGGACGAAGTCGTCGTAGTACGGCAGTCGGTCGGCGCGCGTGAAGAGCACGTAGACCGGCAGGCGGATGCCGAGTGCCTCGGCCGCCTCGACGAGGCGATCCCTCAGTTTTCGACCGAGTGCGGTCATCGACTCACCGGCGCCCGGCTGCGTGAATTCGTCGCAGCCGACGCATACGATGGCTACACGCGGCGCCTGAACGCCGAGTCCGAGCGCGGCCGCGAGGCGCGCCGGCTGCGTGTAGGAGAGCAGCGCTTCCCACTTCTCCGGCTCGTCGATCAGGGCACCGCCGGCCTCGACCAGAACCGTGCCCTCGGCGTACCAGAGGTTGACCAGTTCGGTCGGAACGACCGTCTCGCCTCGATGGGTCTCGCCCTCGAGCAGTTCGGTGTTGAGGCCGGACTCCTCGACGACCGTCGTCTTCGTGGCTCCCCGGGGTCCGAGGATCATGATGGTGGAGAGCTTCCGGAGGTTCTTCTCGTCGGCCTTGGGGCTGTTGGCCAGGCGCTTGCGGGCGGCCTTGAACGTCTGGGCGAGCTTGTCTTCCCGCGCGGCGGCCTTCTCCCCGCGGATGCGGCCCTTCCAGCGTTTCTTGAGGAAGCGCATCACGACGGCGGAGGCGACGAGACCGAATCCGATCAACGCGACCTGGATCTGGGTCCGAAGCCGCGGGGGCAGGGCGCCCCCGAAGATGCCGACGCCCACTGCCGCGAGCCCGAAGACGGCCAGTGTAACGAAGCTGAGAAGCCAGACTCTGAGGCGGGTCTTCATCATTTCACGTCCGCCGTCATCCGTTGCCCATGAGCGTTTCGATCCCCGTCACCGATCCCGAGAGCAGCCAGGTGAAGAGAATCCATAGCAGCAGCGCCGCCACGAACGATGCGCCTGCCGTGGCCGCGAACGTACGGATCCACGGGTCGCGCGGCGGAACCGGTACTTCGGCCGGGAGGGACCACGCCGGGGCCAGAGGCTCGGCGCCGTGACGAATGCGCCGGATCTTGTCACCCACCTCGGCCACGAGTGCCCGCAGTTCCCCGTGGTCCACCGAGCCGAAGCGCCCGCGGAAGCCGAGGAGCAGGCACAGGTGGTAGACCTCGAGGGTGTCGGCGATCTCTTCGGCGTCCTGGCGGCCGAGCAGGTCGCTCAGATGGCGGAAGAACGTCTCTCCCGCCATGTGGTCGCCGAAAATCTCCTCCTGCAGGGGCTGGCGTGCCCAGTCCGCGAACATCGCCTGGTGTGAGTTGAGGACCGACTCGTCGAGGAAGGCGACGAAGGCGTAGATCGCCCGCTTCACATGGTCCGCGGCGTACCCCGCCTGGCGCGCCTCTCGATCGGACGATGCGAGCAGGGTCTTCATGCGTGCTCGAAACTGCCCGGCGTCGGTGGCGACCTGCCGGCCGGTCCGCAGTCGGACGGTGACGGTGAACGCGTCCTGAAGCGCGTACGCGAGGCGCCCTCGCTGCGGCGGGATGGCCGGGGGTGGATCGACACTCGCGGTGGACTGCGTCATCACTTCACCCATCGATCACGACGGCGAACTCGTAGTGCGCCGGCCCCAGCGCTTCGGGCGTGTACAGCCCGATCTGGCTGGTGTCGACGACCGAGCCCCAACACGGCTCGGTCCGGCCGATCCGGAAGTAGCGGTGGCCCACCCGCGGGGACAGTGCCGACGGCGGCGACTCGACATGCGTCAGATCCATGCCCGGATACGCCTCGCGCACGAGTCGAACGATGTGCTTTGCCGAACAGATCTTCGCCAGGCGCGGAGCGCGCGCTGCGAGATCCGGTGCCGGGCCCTCCGGGCGGATCACCAGCCACCACTCGGCATCGGGGGCGAGGCATCGCCGATCGTCCACACTGCCTTGCAGGAAGTAGGGCTCCAGCGGCTCCAGCGAGATGATCACCGCGCCCGTCGGGAGGACGATGTCGAGGTTCCCCCGGATGTGTCGGGCGAGGCCGTCGAAGGTCGCTTCGAGATCGTCGTGGTCGTAGGCGGGGAGGTCGTCCACCGAGGCGGTGGCCGTGAAGGTGCAGAGGGCCCCGCCGAGCCGGGCCATCTCCAGGTACAGCTCTTCCGGGTGCGCCGTCCGCGTCGCGAGATGATGCTTGAGCGGCGGGAGCGCCGAGTGGATGGCGTGCGAGAACCAGAACCCGGCGATGTCGGACCCCGCGTACCGAGCGGTGTCGCCCTGGCCCCCGCTTCGGGTGGCGGCGAGCGTACGCGTCTTCTCGTCGAGGACGTCGACCAGTCGGCGGAGGCGGTCCACCAGGCCCCGGCTTCCCCGAATCTGGAGGAGGGGTGGGACGTAGGCCGCGTCGTAGATGAATTGCCCCGATCCGTCCCGGCGGATTCGGGCGAGTGGCAGGTGAACCCAGCCTTCCGGCGCGTCGACGTCGAGAAAGAGCCCGAGGTTCTTGACGCCGACCTTGACCTCCGCGGTGCTCGATCCCGACGTGTCGTCGACGACTTCGACGGTGTCTTCGCGGAACCGATGGTCGGACTGATCCGTCGGGCCGCAGTTTGCCGAGTCGGGCCGGTAGGGGGGGACGGCCAACACCACGACGTGGGAGTCGCGAGTGGGCGAGAACCGGTCGCGCACCTCGAGGGGCGGTGGCGCGGGATCCTCCGGAATCTGCACGGCGAGGCCGTCGGGGAAGACCGCCTGCAGACGGACGATCGCGACCGTACCGTTCATGAGAGCCTCGACGTCGAGCTCGGCCGTCACGATTCCCCAGGGAGCGGGGAAGAGCGTCTCGAGAGCGAACGTCGCGGAGTCTTCGAAATACCGGTTCTGCAGCTGGAAATGGTGCTGGGCGAGGTGCATGCCTTCGCTCCACACCACCGGTGAGAGGTTGCGCATTCCGCTCCGGAAAGGAGGTAGAGGGTTCCGGGTTTGCCCGTGACGAGGCGTTCGGTCTAATCTTACGGCTCCGGCCAGTGCGGGAACAGCACGTCGCCGTGCCCGCGGCCCCGGCACCCCTTCCCCTCGCTCGGACCTCATGACCCGGGACGAGTTCGAAGCGCGATACCGACTCCTCCAGACCGCACTGCGGTCCGGAGGCGTGATCACCCACCACGCCCTCAGTCCCGAGGGCGCCGTGGTCATGGTGCACGTGTTCGACGGCGAGCCGGGCGCGGTGGGGGAGTTGCATCTTCGCGCCGAGCAGCTCGAGGCTGCCGGCGACTCGAGGATTCTGGAACGGCTCCAGGTCGACGACCACCCCGTGCTCGTGACCCGGTTCATCCTGGATTTCGAGGGCCTGGACGTGTGGCTCCCCCCGGCCGCCTCCGCCCCGCCCGTCGAGACCGGTGGAGCTGATCCGGTCCCCTCGGACCCCAGCCCGGGCCCGGCGGCGCCCGCTTCGTCCCCGCCGCCGGCCTCTCCCGCGGCCGGGGGTGGCGGCGAGTTCACGCGTTTCTTCAGCTCCGCGGACGTCCCGGACGTCCCGGACGTCCCGGAGGGCTCGGACGGCGGACCCTCCGCACCCGAGGTCGAGCC
>JAHHMJ010000564.1 GCA_018678395.1 Gemmatimonadota bacterium
TAGCACCCCTCGAACCGCTGTCGCACCCGGTTCAGGCTGAGCGGGCCCGATCTCCCAGCAGCAGCTGCGCGGCGAGACGGCCCGGTCCACCCGTCACACACCCGCCCGGATGCGTGCCCGACCCGCACTGGTAGTAGCCGCGGATCGGAGTGCGGTATTGATTCCACCCGGGTGCCGGCCGGTTCAGGAACAGCTGCGATTCGAAGAGCTCGCCGGCGAAGATGTTGCCCTCGCTGAGGCCCACGAGGCGCTCGATGTCGAGCGGCGTGACGACCTCGCGGTGCTCGACCAGCGCGCCGAAGCCCGGGAAGAACTCTTCGAGGGTGGCCTGCACCGTGTCGCCCAGCGCTTCTCGCTCGGTGTCCCAGTCACCCTCGGCCAGGTGGTAGGGCGCGTACATGACGAAGCACGACATGATGTGCTTGCCCGGGGGCGACATGTCGGGATCGATGGTCGACTGGACGCAGCAGTCGAGGAACGGTCGCCGACTGGGCCGGCCCGCCCGGGCGTCCGCGAACGCTTCTTCGAGGTACTCGATCGACGGACCGACGTTCAGGAAGCCCCGTTACAGGTCGGGGTCGTTGCCGAGTCCGGGAAACGTCGGCAGGTCGGAGAGGGCGAAGTTCACCTTGGCTGCGCTGCCCTGGTATTTGAAGTCCCGTACGTGCCTCACGAGGTCGTCGGGCAGATGATGCGGGTCGACGATACGCGTGAAGGTCTGCCGCGGGTCGAGGGCGCTCACCACAGTGCGGGCTTCGATCTCTTCGCCCGATTCGAGTCGCACTCCGCGCACTCCATCGTCGTCGTAGAGCACCTGATCGACGCCGGCATTCGTCCGGATCTCGCCCCCGAAGCTCTCGACGGCGCGCGCGAGCACCTGGGTGAAGCCGCCGTTCCCGCCCTTGTGGAATCCCCACTCCCCCGGCACGCCGTCGTAGCTGCCCATCTTGTGGAAGAGCCACACGATTCCGGATTCCCGACTGCGGGGTCCGCACATGCTGCCGATGATGCCGCTCGAGGCGTAGAGCGACTTCACGAGATCGGTCGTGAACCAGCGGTCGAGGATCTCGGCGGCGCTGCTCGTCAGGAACAGATCCAGCAGCTCGCGGATCTCGGGGTCGAGCCCGTCCATGTCTTCGCGAAGCTCTCGAAGCGCCGCCGCGTCGGCCGGGTCGTCGCTCAGCGCATTCGGCGGGATCCGGTCCATCCACGGCTTCAGCGCTCGCGCGAGCCGTGCGATACGGTGGTCCAGTTCCCGCGCCGCCTCGGCGTCTTCGGCCGAAATGCGCGCGATCTCGTGATAGTTCTCGTCGCGGTCGGGCCCGAGCAGCAGGTACTCGCCGTTCCGGCCGGGCTGGAAGGTCGTGACCATCGGCAGGACCATCAGTCCGTGCCGTACCAGCTCCAGCTCCTGGACGATCTCGGGCCGCAGCAGGCTTATCGCGTACGAGAAGGTCGTGAAGCGATACCCGGGCACGAGTTCTTCCGTGATCGCGGCGCCGCCCACGAGATGCCGACGTTCGAGCAGGAGCGTCCGCAGTCCGGCGCGCGCGAGATACGCGGCGTGCACCAGTCCGTTGTGACCTGCCCCGATCACGATGGCGTCGTAGTGCGCGCTCACGTCGCCCCCTCCTCGTCGAACCGGGCCGTCTTGCGGGGCGGATCGAAGAAGGGCGTCTCGGCCACGCGCGCGAGCACCGTCTCGGGTTGCCGGATAACGTTCACTTCCAGATCGACCTCGGTGCTGATCTCGGCGAGTTCGCGAGGCAGCTTCGCCAGTGCGAGCGGCGTCTGCATGAGGGGCGAAGACACGAAGCTGCTCGCGTAGCCCGCGTAGTCCCACGGCGTCGGGCCGCGACGGTAGATGCTCATCGTGGTCTCGGCGTAGACGTCGTGGCGCGGCGGCAGGACGCCCGCCTCGGTGTAGACACGCTCGTAGTCGTGCCAGTCGACGGCGAGGCCCACGGCCGTCCAGCGGGGGCGGTCCTCGCGCAGCGCGCGCTCCAGCGCTGAACGCCCGACGAATGGGCGATCGTCGTCGTCGAGCCCGCGCAGCATCCACCCCCAGCCGAGTTCGAGCGGTGTGTCGCGCTCGGCGTCCACCCAACGGAAGGCTGCGTTGTGGAAGTCGGCCCCGATCAGGAGCAGGCCGGCCTCGATGCGCGCCATCTTGAGCGCCGTGGTCCCGATCGGCGTCAGGTTGTATCCGGCACCTGCATCGAAGAGGGCGTCCCATACGCGATGTGCGTCTCGCGAGGGCACCCACAGTTCGTACCCGAGGTCGCCCGTGTAGCCCGTGCGCGAGATCACGACGTCGCATTCCGCTATGGATGCGCGCGTGGCCCCGAAGTACCGCAGGGGCGTGGCCGCGTCGGTGAGGCGCGAGAGCACCGAGTGCGCGTGGGGCCCCTGCAGCGCGAGGATGCCGAAGTCGTGCGTCACGTCGTCGACCTCGACCGAGGTGAGCCCCCGCTCGCGGCCGATGGTGCGGAAGTGGCGCAGCGCCGGCTCGGCGGCGGTCAGCAGGAAGTCGTCGGCCTCGAGGCGCACCACCACTCCGTCCTGCAGCACGAAGCCCCGATCGTCACACCAGCAGGTGTACTGCGCTCGCCCCGGCCGACACCGTCGGACGTCGCGCACGAGAGCCGTCCCCAGGAGCCGCTCGGCGTCGGCCCCGCGAATGCGGTATTTGAAGAGCGGCGACGTGTCGAGCAGCGAGACGGCGTTGCGGATCGCCCAATACTCTGCGGAGGCCGAGTGCTGATACGCAGGAGCCACGAGGGTGCCGGACCAGTGCTTCCAGATGCCGGTCCGGTTCAGCGGGGCGAGTCGATCGTGGAAGGGGGTGGTCAGGGGCACGCGGGCGGCTCCTCCGGGCGGTGAGGGGCGTCGGAGCGTCCAATCCGAGGCGAAGCGACGGGGATCAAACTCGGCGCTGTGGATGGCGGGGGAAAGAGCGGCCAGGGCCGGGACCCGTCACCCCTGCGGCGCGTCGATCCCCTGCTCCGCCTTGAAGGCCGAGCCTACGAACCGCACGAATATGAAGCCGGCCTGACAGATGTTGGCGATCAGTGCCGTGACGTACAGCGCCGAGGCGTTGCCGATAGGAAGCCCGAAGAGGACGATCAGGAGACTTCCCTGCTCGCCGACCTCGAGCGCCATCACGACCCAGACGGCCAGGCGATCGGGTTTGAACGTGCCCCGCACGGGAC
>JAHHMJ010000161.1 GCA_018678395.1 Gemmatimonadota bacterium
GGCGCAAGCTCGTGGGCAGCGCTCAGGTGAGACTGGAGGGAAAGCTTCTGCAGCACGGGTCGATCCTACTCGGAGACGACCAGCGGCTCCTGGGGCGGCTGGTCGCGGGCTCCCGCTCGGCTGTGGCCGACGGGGCGTCGAGCACTCACCTCGGCGCGTGGCTCGATCCCGTCCCTTCGCTGGATGCCCTGGTGGAAACCTTCACTTCGGCTTTCCGCGATACGCTCGGTGGAGACTGGCATGGCGCGTCGGCAGCGATCACCTTGGACCCGACGCTCGTGGAGCCCCTCGAACGGCACTACTGCTCGTCGGCGTGGACCTGGCGCCGCTGAGCTCGCCCCACCGGAGAACCGTCTCATGTCGCCCGCCGTCCGTCCTTTCCTCCTTTCGGCCGCCGCCACCCTCGCGATCGTCGGCGTGTCCGCCTGCGGAGGCGACGCCTCCGACGCCGGTGTGGCGACCGCCCCCCCGCCCTTCACGCTGGCGTCGGACGTGCCCTTCTGCCAACCGGTGGTCGAGGCCGTGCGTGCGAACTACGAGACGGCCGACATGGCACGGCCGGTACCGGACGATCCGCGCTACGGCGGCACGGTGGTCGTGGCGGGCGGCGGCGATCTGCAGGGTGGTCTCAACGGCCTGACCACCCGGGATCAGCAGACCCAGGAGACGGAGCTGCACCTCGTCCACGCGACGCTCATCAGCTTCGACGCCGACCGGAACCCGCAGCCGTATCTCGCGGCGTCCTGGACCATCGACGACGACCGCGGGGGTGCGACGATCCGCATTCGCGACGACATGGTCTGGCACGACGGCCGCCCGGTGACGGTCGAGGACGTGGCGTTCACCTTCCGCACGGCGATGGACCCGGCGGTCGCGTTTCCGAATGCGGCGTGGTTCGCCAGCTACGATCCCGAGGGGATCGAGATCGTCGACGACACCACACTCCGATTCACCTTCGAGCCGCATGCCGGCGTCGAAGAGCCGTGGGCCGGTCTCTCGATCATGCCGGTACACTGGCTCGGTGACGTGCCCGCGGATTCGCTCGCGAACCACCCCTTCGGAACCGAATGCCCCGTCGGCGCAGGGCCCTACGTCTTCGAGGCGTACCGACCCGGGGACCAGTGGGTGCTGCGTGCCAACCCGGCCTTCCCCGACGAGCTCGGGGGCCGCCCGTTCATCGATCGGTACGTCTATCGGGTGATCACGGCGTCGTCGACGCGCGCGGCCGAACTCATGACCGGTGCGGTGGACGTGGCGCTGGGTATGGAACCCGTCGATGCGCCGGCCGTCGAGTCGGCCGAGGGGGTTCGGGTCGAGGCGTACGATCAGCGAGGATTCGCCTTCGTGGCGTGGAATACGCGTCTTCCCGGTCTGGACGATGCGCGCGTGCGCCGTGCGATGACCATGGCGCTGGATCGGCCCGCCATGGTGCAGACCCTGCGCGCCGGCTACGGGGTCGTCGCCGAGACGGGTGTCGGGGCCTTCCACTGGGCGCACGATCCCACTCTTCAGGGTCCCGACCACGATGTGGCCGGTGCGCGGGCGCTGCTCGACGAGGCCGGGTGGACCGACCGTGACGGCGACGGCGTGCGCGAGAACGCCGAGGGCGTCGCGCTGCGTATCGAGGTGATTACCAACGCCAACACCGAGCGAGAAGGGATCGGGAGGATTCTGCGGGATCAACTCGCCGAGGTGGGTGTGGCCATCGACCTCGCGGTGCTGGAGGTCGGGACGCTCCAGGAGCGGGCCTTCACCCCCGGCGCCCGCGAGTTCGGCGGGATCATCCTGGGCTGGGCACACGATTTCAACATCAACGAGCGGAGCTTCTTCCACTCCGACTCCGATGCCGATCCGTACGGATTCTCGGCGCTCTCGGATCCCGAACTGGACCGGCTGCTCGACTCCTTGCCCACCACCTTCGATCGAGAAGAAGCCGGTCCGCTCTGGCAACGGTATCAGGAGCGGATCGTCGAGCTGCAGCCGTTCACCTATCTCTACTTCTCGCAGCGGATGAGCGGTGTGCGGTCGTCGTTGGGTGGAGTCGAGCTGGACGTCCGCGGTGAGTTGATGAGCGCCCCGCGGTGGTACTGGGAGCCGGAGTCCCCCTGAGCGAGACCGGTTCGTGCTCGGCTATGTGACGCGTCGGCTGGGCGTCGCGGCCCTCCTCGCCTTCGGCGTCGCGACCCTCACGTTCGCCCTGCTCTGGTGGGCGCCGGGCGACAGCCGCGGTGCCCTCCTGCTGTCGGGGTTCGGAGACCCCGTCACATCCACAGCCTCCGCCGAGGTCGAGGGTCCGCTCCAGAGCTACGCGGATTGGGTGGGTCGGCTGTTCCGCGGCGACCTCGGGTATTCGGAGACCCAGAACCGCCCCGTGGGTCGAGTCCTGGGTGATGCGTTGCCGCACACGCTCGCGCTCTCCTCGGTCGGACTCCTGCTGGCCGCGCTGCTCGGGGTCGGGACCGGCGTTCTGCAGGCGGCGCGTGCGGGCTCGCGTCTGGACCGGGCTCTCGCCGTTCTCACGGTGGTGCTCTACTCGGCCCCCTCCTTCTGGGTCGGCCTGCTTCTCATTCGTCTGTTCGTCGGCGGCCCGTTCGATCGGGGCCCCTTCTCGGCGTTGCAGATGTCGGGAGTGGGCCCGCCGGGGGGTGCGGTCGGGTGGATCGACTACGTGCCCTACCTCGTGCTTCCGGCGCTGACGCTCGGATTGGTCCTCGGTGCGGGTATCGCGCGTTTCACTCGCGCCAACATGGTCGAGATCCTCGAGCAGGAGTACATCCGGGCCGCCCGCGGCCGGGGCCTGGGAGAGCTGCGGGTTCTCTTCCGCCACGCGTTGCGTGCCGCGCTCATTCCCCTGATCTCGCTGCTCGGCGTCTACCTGCCCATGCTCCTGACCGGTGCGGTCTTCGTGGAGACCGTCTTCGAGAGAACGGGTGTGGGGTGGGAGATGGTCCGAGCCATCCAGCGCCAGGACATCCCCGTCGTGGCGGGCGGAGCGCTTCTCTTCGGCTTCGTCACCGTGGTCGCAAACCTGGTCGCGGACCTCCTGTACGGGTGGGCGGATCCCCGTATCGGAGATGCGCAACGTGGCTGAGCGCGCCCGCGGAGGCACCCTCGTCTCGGTCCTGGCGCCTAGGCTGCCGCAGCTCCTGGCCGGGCGCTTCGTCGAGGGCTGCACGGCCCTGTTCATGTGGGTGGCGGGCGTAGCCGTGCTCGTGATACAGCCGGAGCGGGTGGGTGCCGAGCTGGGCA
>JAHHMJ010000320.1 GCA_018678395.1 Gemmatimonadota bacterium
CGGTGGCGGTCCACCCTCCGAACGCGAAGGTGCGCAGAGCGCTGCGGCTCCGCGCCGGGTCCCGGACGGGTAGGTAGAGCACCCCGGCCGCGACGACGTCGACGACACCGTGGTGCCCGGTGGCGACACTGGCCACCGCCACGAGGGCTACCCACGCCCAGGCAACGATCGCCGCCGCTGCACCCCGCCCGACACTCCACGCGCGCGCCGCCAACATGGGCCAGAGGACGTGGAAGGCGGGGAAGGCAGCCACGCCCGCCGAGCTGCCCTGTTCGTAAGCGAGGAGCCGACCGCTCCATCCCGAGGGGACGAAGGGCCGATGTTCGGCGACGACGGGGATCACGATCCAGCAGACCGCCACGATCACGGTGGCGGTCCACCCTCCGAACGCGAAGGTGCGCAGAGCGCTGCGGCTCCGCGCCGCGAAGACCGCCAGCGGGACCAGGAGGTAGGCGCTGACGTAGGGCACCTCCATCCACTCGACCACCGGCCATGACGATTCGAAGGGGAGGTGGGTCGAGAAGGCGTCCGGCGGCGCGCCGAGTGCCTGTACCGCGTAGTAGACGAGCAGCCAGGGCCCGAAGAGGAGGAGCACGGTGGACACCCGCTCACCGAGCGTCGGGCGTGAGGGACCCGGGCCGGGAATCGACAGCAACGTCGGGGCGTCGGCCTCGTCCGGGAAACGCCGCCGCAGGTCGTGGCGCTCGTACCCGAAGACGAGCGCCGCCATCGCAAGCCAGGTCACCGGCGTGACGAGCCAGAGTCCCGCGGGACTTCGGGTGGCGAGGGAGACCCCGAGCACCAGAAGTCCGAACCCGACGTAGATCGGGTCTCGCATCCAGCGATAGACCCCACGACGCACGAAGCGGGGCGGGGGGAAGGCGTTCATCGGCAGTCCCCGCCCGTGAACGACGAGGCCATGCATTCCGGCGATGACCAGCCCCAGTCCGAGAGCGGCGACGGCGGTGCCCACGGTGGGGTCCCCGAGCGCGGGCAGTCCCACGAGGGGGCTGGCCAATGCGGCCCAGGCAACGAGAACCAGGGGGACGCCGACCACGAAGGTCAGCCCATAGAGCATCCGGCTCACCATGTCACCACCTCGTGGATCACCCACCCTTCGTCGGCCCCATCCGCGGGTGTGCGCAGACGACCCCGGTCCAGACGTTTCGTCTCCCTGAGATGCCCCAGCGGGCCGAGCGGGAGCGCATCCAGCGCCGGGAGCTGTCGGGACAGGACCTGCAGTGCTTTCCGATCGCACAGGACCCGGCCGGAGTCGAGATCCAGGGCGAGATCATCGTCCAGTCCAGAAACCCCGCGGTCATCCGGTCGCGCATGGGGCTGAGCGACGCCGTCGAGCCAGGTCCACCGTCGCGGCGGGCCGCCATCCCAGGAGATCCAGACAAGCGCGTGCGCATCCGACACGAACCGCCCCCACCGGAGCGTGCGCAGGGGCAGCGACCACGGGGGACGCGTGAAGGTCAGTCTCTCGACGTAGCCGAGGCCCTCGAGATGATCGTCCCCCAGCCTCACGGAGGCGCGGGCGCCGGGGAGCACGCAGTCCCAGGTGACGCGCCCCGCTTCGTCGTCCAGCAGGACCTCGGTGATTGGCGGCGACCGGCGTGTCCAGGTGCCGTCGATCTCCAGTTGCGGATGGGCGAACCGCACGACGTTCTCGTCTGCCTGGGTCACATCCGCGCCCGACCCACGGGACGTCTCGAGAGGCTCACGACCGGGAGGTGCGAGGAAGGTCGAGGCGTAGTCGACCGTGAGAGCCCGCCATCGCAGTGAGCCGGCATAGGCGATGAGAACCGTGCCCTGGGGTGTGACCAGGTCCAGATACCACTTGGTCAGGCGGAACACGTGCGTCCTCCGTGCCCTTGCTGCGACGAGAGGGCTGCGATCTCACCGACGGTACGCGTCATCCGAGCGGGACAGCAAGGTCCGCACGGCCTCCTCCCCGAATCGCGGGCTGGCTCGCGCCCCCGTGGACACCCATTGTGGCTCGCGGATGCAAGACTGCCGTGCCCACTCGCCACGTCACTCACCCCTCCTTCCCCGAAGACGAGGCCTGCACGATGTCGTCCCCGCCTTTCCACGAGATCCCCGCCCCGCCCCAGTCCTACAGCGCCACCACCGTGTTGAGTCGGCTGATGGAAGGGCTGGGATACCGGTACTACTGGGCCACCGACGGCACCACGGACGAGGCCCTCGCATACCGGCCCGATCCGTCGTCCAGGAGCATCCGGGAGACGATGGATCACATTCACGACATCGTGCGGATGGTGGAGTATTCGCTCACGGGTGAGACCTACGCGTTGCCGAGTCCCGAAATCTCCGCCGATTTCGACGTGCGTGGAGCGACGCTCGACATGATCCAACGGATCAGCGAGACGCTCCGCGGTGCAGATCCGGCGCAGATCGACGAGTGGAAGGTCCGATTCGACATGGGTGGCAATCCCATGGAGTTCCCGTTCTGGTACGCGATCAACGGGACGATGAGTGATGCGATCTACC
>JAHHMJ010000388.1 GCA_018678395.1 Gemmatimonadota bacterium
GGTCGCGGCCTCACTCGTGCTCTGTGTTCTCGGGCTGCCCGCGGCCCGGGTGGGACTTCGTGTGAATGCGCTGCTGCTCGTGGCGATCCTCGGAGGCTGGGCGGCCGGTTGGTGGTGACGGATCCGCGGGACCGGTACGGGCAGACTCCGCTCATGCGCGCGGCACACGAGGGCCGGGTCGATGACGTCGCGCGCCTGATCGCCTCGGGCGCCGATCTCGATCACCACGCGAAGTACGGCCTCACGGCCCTCATGCTGGCCGTGGTCGCGGGCCATGACGAGATCGCCGCGCTTCTCCACGGTGCGGGTGCCGATCTCGCGGTCCGTGGCACCGGCGCCCCGGGCTTCGACGGCAAGACGGCCCTCGATCTCGCGCGCGACCGCGGCGACGCAGAGCTCGTCGCACTCCTGTCCTCGCCGCCACCGCACTGGGCGCAGCCGACCGACTGGGAGGCCGCGGGTCGGTGGTTCGGCGCGACGCCGGCGAGGCCCCGGGACACGCTCGGACGAACGGTGCAGGCGTTTCGGGTCCGACTGCGCGACCACCGCGATCGCCTTCTTCCCGCGGCGGGCCGCGACCTCGAAGTGCATTTCGACGACTTCGACTTCACGCAGGTGTCGGTGGGCCACGAGGAAGCGCGCCGCCGGGCACTGGAGTGGTCGTACGGTCCCGAGGCGATGGAACTGCGTATCGGGCCCCACGCCGGCCGCGGGTACGAACGGCAGCCGGACCCACCGGAGGCCGACCCCGATCCGCCGCTCCCCACCGTGGTCACCTGGTGGGTGGGCGAGCGCCACTTCCTGCTCGCATCGGCCACGCTTGCGGTCGCGCAGTTGATCGAGGTCGCGCACTCGGTCGAGTAGCCGCGCACGGGTTGCTCGAGCTCCGGGCGCCCTCAGCGCACCTCGGTGGCCGTCACCGAATTCGCCTCGACGTCCGCGCGCGTGAACCACGCCGGCTTGAACGACCGTGCCGCGTACAGCCGGGCCTGATCGAAGAAGTGGGGCGAGGCCGGATCGCCGCTCTGACCATAGTTGAGGACCGATGCCGCGCGGGGCGTGGGCCCGAACTCGATCACCTTCACGAACGAGTTGCCCCCTGCACCGAGTCGAGGTCCCGGCTGCCCCGCAGGGCCGCCGTAGAACGTGAACGCCGAGCCGAGGCCGCCGGGCGCGCCCCCGACCGCGAGGCTCTCGCGGCCCGGGTCGAGCCGGACCGGGGCGCCCGGCAGGGGGCGCTGGTGCCGGTTCACCGATCCCCAGGGCACCTCGACGGTGCCCCATTCGTCGACGAGCATTCCGAGTGCACGATCGAGTGCGGCGATCCACGGCCGTCCGGCGTCGGGGCCGGTCGTGACCGTCGTCTGGGCCGCGGCCCGGAGTTCGGCGGCGAGGACGAGCCAGGTCGTCTCGACCGACGTGGTGTCGGCCCGTCCGTCCCAGCGGCCCAGGCGCTCGACCGCCGCGGCCAGGTCGGGGTTGGCCGAAGTGACTCCGGCGCCGGCGTCCCATGCGGCCTGAATGGCCGGCACGATCTCGTCGACGACGCTCAGCCGCGAGTCCCATACCAGCTCGGCGAAACGCTCGAAGGTGACCTCGTCCAGCGACGACAGCACCCGACGGGAGCTCGCCGCCCGCGCGTTGTCCGTCTCCCTGCCGACCATGTAGGGCGGGAAGTCCGAGCGCGCGATGGTCATTCCTTCGGTCGCCGTGAACGGCGTCGAGTTGGTGTTCAGGAGCCAGCCCGAGTCGGGATTCCATACCTGGGGGAGCTCGTCGAGCCCGTGGAATCCCTGCCACTCCGTCTCCGGATCGGAGCCGTCCAGGATGCCGGCCGGATTGACCCCCGGCCCACGGCGGGGCACGGCAGATCCGTACACGTAGCCGATGTTTCCGTCCGCATCGGCATACATCACGTTCATGTACGCTACCCGAAGCATGCCGAGCGCATCGCGCCATTCGTCGAGGTTCCGGGCGCGGATCATGGCCTCCCACTGCTCCAGCCACCGGCCCTCCTCCATGCGGGCGAGGCGGACCGCGAGGGGCCTTCCGTCGTCGCCGAGTCCGACCACCGGCCCGTGGTGGGACCTCCAGAAGCGGGCCGGGCGGGCCTCGACCCCCGAGCTGGTGCGAATCCGAATCGTGTCGGTCCGTGTGGTCAGCGTGCGGAAGCCGTCGTCGTAGCGGTAGTCGAGCGGCGCGTCGGGGCGATCGAGGTCGAGAGCCCACAGGTCGCTGTGGTCGGCGTAGTTGTCGGTGTAGGCCCAGCCGAGCCGGTCGTTGTGCCCCATGTAGGGCAGGGCGAAGCCGAACACCGTCAGGCCGCTGAAGCGCAGTCCCTCACGGCTGTCGACGTGGATCTCGGCGTAGCGCTGCACGCCCACGAACTGCTGGTGCGGGTTGATGAGCAGCAGCGCGTGTCCCGACGCCGTGCGCGAGGGCGCCACCGCCCACTCGTTCGACCCGTGCGGCCGCAGTCCGAGAGCGCCGAACTGTGCCTCGTGGTAGCGGGGGTCGCGCGCGGCGGTCCGGGCGGCGGCGGCGTTCTCCTCGCCCAGCGCGCGTGCCCCCGCGATCCCGTCGGCGAGCAGGCGTCGGGACCACCCGTCGCGCAGGCCCGCGTAGCCCAGAAACTCGTTCTGGTAGTACTTGAAGCGGATGAGTGCGAGCGGGTACCAGGGCTCGATCGCGGTCAACACGCCCAGGGATCCGTCGGGCTGTGACGACAGCCAGGTGTTCATGCCCTCGGCGAAGGCGTCGAGCAGTCCCCGGAGCCGTTCGGGAGCGGCCGCGTATTCGGCCTGCGAGAGTCCGGCGATGTCGAGGGCCCGTGCCATCCAGTCGTCCGCGACACCGGCTTCGCCGAGCAGCTCCGCGGAGCGTCCGAGCGCGTTCATGTAGTTGCGCTCGATCAGATTCCAATCGTCCTCGGAGAGCGCCCACGCCATCCCATAGAGGGCGTCGGCGTCGGTGTCGGCGAGCACGTGGGGCGCGCCCCAGGCGTCGCGGTGGATGACGGCGCGAGGTGGTGGCCCCGGCTCGGGTGCCGGCTCGGGGGTGCATCCCGTCCAGGCCAGGATGAACAGGATGACGAAGCCGAGGCGCCGCGGCGCCGGGAGGGATGATGCGAGCATCCCGCACGGTGGTGCGTCCCGCCCGTTCGCGCCACTTCCGCGTCAGCCCGAAACCCGCGCGGCGGGACTACCCGTAGGCTCCGGTGTGGTGGTCGCGCGTGCGGCGCGTCCGGGCTCGACCAGGGAGGGGAGGCGGCGATGGACGGATTCCTCAAGGACCTTCGGTACGCGGGGCGTGGGTTGTTTCGGACACCGGGCGTCACCGTGATCGCGGTGGTGGCACTCGCCCTGGGGATCGGGTTGACCACGGTCATGTTCTCGATCGTCTACGGCGCGCTCCACCGAGGACTGCCCTTCGACGGTGCCGATCGCATCGTGCATCTGGAGCGGACCAACCCCTCCCAGGACATCGAGTCCATGTCGGTCCCGATTCACGATTACGTGGATTGGAACGAGCGGCAACGCACGTTCGACGCCCTCGGCGCCTTCTACCAGGGCACGGTGAACATCCGCGGCTCGGAGCGCCCGGAGCGGTTCGAGGGCGCGTTCATGACCGCGAACACCCTCGAGATCCTGGGAATGCAGCCGCTCTTCGGCCGCTGGTTCACCGAAGAGGAGGCGAGCCCGGGGGGACCGATGGTCGCCGTGCTCGGCTACGAGGTGTGGCAGGATCGGTACGGCGGGGACCGCGGGGTGCTCGGGCGGACGGTCACGATCAACGGTCGCGCGGGCGAGATCATCGGGGTCATGCCCGAGGGGTTCGAGTTCCCGGTGCTCGAAGAGGTGTGGGTCCCGCTGCAGCTCGACCCGGTGCAGCTGGAGCGGGGAGCCGGCATGGGGCTCGCCGTATTCGGACGACTCGCCGAGGGCATCACGGTCGATCAGGCCATGCAGGAGTTCACCGGTATCGCCAACCAGCTCTCGGCGGAGTTCCCCGACACCAACGAAGGTGTCCTGCCCGTCATCCGCCCCTACACCGAGGAGTTCATCGGCGAGGAAGAACGGGGGATCCTCTACACCATGCTCGCCACGGTGCTGCTGGTCCTCTTCATCGCCTGCGCGAACGTTGCCAATCTCCTCCTCGCTCGGGCCGCCGTGCGTACACGCGACGTCGCGATTCGCACTTCATTGGGGGCGAGCCGCTGGCGCGTGGTGATCCAGCTGATGGCCGAAGCGGTCGTGCTCACGGCTGTCGGCGCCGTCCTCGGGACGGTGATCGCATCGATCGGGGTGGGGATGTTCGCGCGTGCGATCGAGCCGACCGATCCGCCCTTCTGGATCGACATCCGTCTCGATGGGCCGATCCTCGGCTTCGTGATCCTGGCCTCGGCCCTGGCGGCCCTCGTCTCCGGTGCGATTCCCGCGATCCGGGCGAGCTCGACCGACATCAACGCGGTGCTCAAGGACGAGAGCCGGGGCTCGTCGAGTCTGCAGATCGGTCGCCTGAGTCGCTGGCTGGTCGTCGCCGAGGTCGCGATGTCGGTGGCGCTGCTCGTGGCGTCGGGCCTCATGGTCCAGAGCGTGGTGCGACTCGACAACATGGAGCACGCCTACCCCAGCGAGAACGTCTTCACCGCGCGCATCGGACTCTTCGAGGAGCGCTTCCCGGACGAGGGGAGCCGGGCGCGTTTCTGGGACCAGGTGCTCGAGCGCGCCCAGGCCCTTCCGGGGGTGCACAGCGCAGCGCTGATGACGACGGCGCCGGGTCTGGGTTCGTGGGGAACGCGGATCCAGATCGACGGGGAGAACTACGCGGCCGATCGCGACATCCCGTTCGCGCGCTTCGCCATCGTGTCGCCCGAGTTCTTCGAGACCTTCGAGAACGACGCCATCCAGGGGCGCGTGTTCACGCGGCTCGACGGATTGGATGCGGCACCCGTGACGGTGGTGAACGAGAGCTTCGTGGAGCGCTTCTTCCCGGATGGTCAGGCGATCGGACGCCGTGTTCGACAGGGGGGCCTGCAGACGGAATTCGAGTGGCTGGAAATCGTCGGCGTGGTCCCCGACATGGGTCTGACATCGGTGGGGGATTCCGAGGAGGACAGCCCACCCCACGGCATGTATCTCCCGCTCGGCCAGAGCGATCAGCGCTTCCTCACGCTCGCCGCGACGACGGACGAAGTCGCGCCGCTGTCGCTGGCGGGCCCGGTGCGCGATCTGGTGGCCGGGGTGGACGCCGATACGCCGATCTACTTCGTCGAGACCCTGGAGACGGCGATCGACCGCAACATGTGGTTCTACGGCGTGTTCGGAGGACTGTTCGCGGCATTCGGCGCCGCCGCCCTCTTCCTGGCGTCGGTGGGGCTCTACGGTGTGATGTCGTTCTCCGTCAGCCGGCGGATTCAGGAGATGGGGATTCGCATGGCTCTCGGCGCCGGCGGCCGGGACGTTCTGCGCCTGGTCCTGAGACAGGGCATGGGGCAGATCGGAATCGGCATGGTGCTCGGCGCCGGGCTCGCGCTGCTCGTGGCTCGGGGGCTCACCCTCGTCATCTACGACGCACCGCCGTGGGATCCGGCCACGTGGGCGGTGGTCTTTGCGGTGCTGGGCG
>JAHHMJ010000548.1 GCA_018678395.1 Gemmatimonadota bacterium
GGGCGATCGTCCCCCGCCCGCATCGATGCGCTGCCTCCTGTTGGGAGGAGCGCGCACGCCCCCGGCGCTCGTCCGACGCGCGACCGGACACGGTTGGCCGATCGCCCTGTCCTACGGTCTCACCGAGGCGACCTCGCAGGTTGCGACCGCCACGCCGAGCGAGGTCGCAATGGACGCCGAGACCCTGGGACGCCCTCTGCGCGGCGTGGCGGTGCGGATCGCGGATTCGGGCGAGATCCTGGTCCGCGGCCCCACGGTGTCGCCCGGCACGCTCGACGGCGTGCCTCTCGCCGACGCGGACGGTTGGCTCGCGACGGGCGACCTCGGAGAACTCGACGGCGCCGGGCGTCTGCGCGTCACCGGACGCCGCACGGATCGCATCATGACGGGGGGAGTCACCGTCGACGCACACGAGGTCGCCGACGTGCTGCGCACGCACCCCGGCGTCGCCGACGTCCACGTGTTCGGGCGACCGGACCCGACCTGGGGTGAGGCCGTCGTGGCCCTCGTGGCAGTCGGTGAGAATCGCGAGCCCGACCCCGATACGCTACGGGAGTGGCTGCGGCCCCGCCTGTCCGGGCCCAAGCGCCCGAAGGCGATCGCCGTCGTCGATCACCTGCCTCGGAATCCGAACGGCAAGATCGATCGCACGGCGGCTCGGGCGCTGTTGGATCCAGAGAAGTAGCGCGGCCCGGACGAGCGGTCCGGACGAGCGACCCGACCCGCCCCGCCACCCGCCGGCCCACGTCGGGACGCAAACGCCCATCGGATCCCCCGGGCGGACGAGGGGTTCTGCCGGCCATGGATGATCAACGATACCGCACGATCCTGTCGCACTGGGCCGCGACGGTCTCCGTCCTCGCGGTCCGGGGCGACGATCGCGTGTACGGTACCACCGCCACGTCGTTCACACCGGTCGCGGCCAAGCCGCCGACCGTGCTCGTGTCCCTCGGCCCGAACGCGCAGGTACGGCCGTTCCTCGACGTGGGGGCGACCTTCGTCGTGAACATGCTGGACGAGGAGCAGTCCCGACTCGCCGCGGTCTACGCCGACTCGTTCCCCGTCGGCCCGTCCCCCTTCCCTGCGGAGGGTCCCCCCGTGATGGAGCGGGCCCTGGCGCACCTCGTCTGTACCGTCACTCGAACCGTCGACGCGGACGGCAGTGCGCTCCTCGTTCTGGCCCGCGTGGTGGACGGGGACGTCCGCGACGGGTCCCACCCTTTGTTGTGGTTCCGGCGGGGCACCGCCCGGGTGGCACAGGACGGCTGATCCGGCCTCGGACCGCCGGGGTCCGCGCCGGGAGCCGGGGTCCTACGCGCCCGAGAGCGCCTGCCGCGCAGCCTCCTGCGCGCGCCGTGCGGCGGATTCGTGGCCGCGCCGGTTCTCGTCCCGATCCGAACGCACCTCGATGACCCGGGTGTGTCCGACCTCGAGCGCGACGCACCTCGCTCTCCAGATTCGCCGCCGGAACGACCGCGTGCGGCACCCCGTAGAGGGCCGCACCGTGTTGGAGATCCACGCCGTGCGGCGTGGCGAAGAAGGGCGTGAAGGCCGGTTCGTGCTCCCGGATGGGCAGCATGTGGAAGATGCCCCCTCCGTCGTTGTTCACGACGACGAACACGACCGCCGCGTCGGCCTCGCGGGCGGCCAGGAGGCCGTTCACGTCGTGAAGGAAGGCGAGGTCACCCACCAGCGCGACGGCGGTCGTCTCGGATCCCGCCGCAGCGCCCAGTGCCGTCGAGACGATCCCGTCGATCCCGCTCGCTCCCCGGTTGCCGTAGACCCTCGCGGCACCCGCCGCAGGCCCGCCATACCCGTCGAGATCGCGCACCGGCATGGAGCTGGAGACGAAGAGCGTACCGTCCTCCGGGAGCGCCCGGAGCACCGCTCGCGCGAGTCGTCCCTCGTGTGCGCCCTCCACTCCCTCCCGCGCCGCGTCGAGCGAGGTGCGGACGGCATCGTCCACGACCGACCAGCGGTCGGTCCAGGTCCGATCGGCGAGAGGGCGCAGCGACCCGACGAGCCGACCGACCGTGTCCACGGCGCACGCCTGGACGACCCGATCGGCCCGCGCCAGGTGGTCCTTCCAACGGCGCCCGGCGTCGACGACGACATGCTCCGCACCGGAGTGCCGATCCATCCACGCCAGGAGCGGTGCCGAGGTCGGGGCCGCACCCACCCGCACGATCGCGTCGGGCTCCAGGGCATCTCCCACGTCGCGGGCTCGCAGGAAGAGATCGTACGCCGTGCAGGCCGGGGTGCCGTCGTCCGTCCCGTAGCGAGCACCCGAGAGCGGGTCGGCCAGCAGAGGCGGGCCCCACGCTCGAGCCAGCCCGCGCAGCGCCGGCCCGAGGGCCTCGCTGTCCGGATGCGGCCCCGCCACGATCACCGGTCGCGTGAAGCTCGCGAGATGCTCGGCCAGCGCGCCCAGTTCGTCGTCGGACAGGCGGGGGCGGCGCACGGTGACGCGCGTCCACGGTGAGCCGTCGCGGCGTCCCGTACGGCCTTCGTCCGCGTACTCGGGGTGCGGCTCGGTCGCGTCGTCAACCCGGCCACCGTCGACCCGGACGGGCTCGAGCGGCTTCGCGTAGGGCAGGTTCAGATGCACGGGCCCGGCCGGCAGCCCGCGAGCCAGCCCGACCGCGCGGCAGGCCGCCACCCGGAGATGCCGCAGAGACGCGTCGTCCACCGATGGGGCCGGGAGTTCGGCGGCCCACACCGGATAGGACCCGAAGATCGAGCGCTGGTCGATGACCTGATTCGCGTCGGCATCGCGCAGCCGCCCGGGACGGTCCGCCGTCAGCAGCAGCAGTGGGGTCTCGGATGCAGCGGCCTCGACCACCGCAGGCAGGAGATTCGCGACCGCCGTTCCCGACGTCGTCAGCACCGCCGCCGGCCGGCCGGATGCCTTACCCAGCCCCAGGGCGAAGAACGAGGCGGAGCGTTCGTCCAGGAAGACGCGCACGCGGAGCCGCCCGGCCTCGCGGGCCTCCGCGGCCGCGAGCACGACCGGGGTCGAGCGTGAGCCCGGGGCGAGACACAGGTCCGACACGCCCGACCGGATCAGTTCGTCCACCAGGACCCGGGCGTGGATGGTGTTGGGGTTCACCTGTCGCCCGTCTGTGTCAACTGCGCCCCACGAGCCTCGAGCGCGCGAAGCACCGGCTGGAACTTGATCCCGGTCTCGTCCCACTCACCCTGAGCGCTGGACCCGTCGACGATGCCCGCCCCCGCGAAGAGCCGCCAGCGGCGGCCGTCCCCGACCGCAGTCCGCAGCGCCGGAACGAAATGACCGTCACCGTCGGTGGCGAACCACCCCACCGGCCCCGCGTACCAACCGCGGTCGAACGGTTCCTCGCGCTGCAACAGCTCTAGGGCCGCGTCCCGGGGGACCCCGCACACCGCCGGCGTAGGGTGGAGAGCCTCGACCATGTCGAGCACGTGCCGATCGGCAGGCACGCGAGCCCGGATCTCGGTTTCGAGGTGCTGAATCCGGGCCAGCGTCAGCACGTGCGGGTTCTCGCCGGCCCGGATGTCGGTCGCCACCCCGCCCAGTCGCTCCACCATCTCGTCGACCACCCAACGGTGCTCCGCGCGGTCTTTCTCGCTGGCGAGCAGCTGTTCGGCCAGGCTCCGGCGCTCCGCGGCATCGCGCCCGACACCCACCGAGCCGGCGACCGCCGTCGCATGGAAGATGCCGGCCCGAACCGTCGCGAGGGCCTCGGGAGCGGCGCCGACCAGTGCCCGACCGGCTCGCGGCTCGAAGAAGAACACGTGGGTCCCGGGATTCCGGACCCACAGCGTCTCGGTGAGATCGACGGGTCCGATGGTCGCCTCGAGGTCGACGTCGAGCGTCCGGGCCAGGACGGCCTTCGAGACCGAACCTTCGCCGATCGCGGCGAGGACCGCCTGAACGGCCTCTCCCCAGGCGTCGCGGCGGGTCGCCGTTACGGTCCCATGGATCGGCGCCGTTCCCGCGATATCGGCGGCCTTTTCGAGCGACTCGGCGAGCGCTCCGACCTGCGCCTCGAGTCGGCGCTGCGCCGTACCCACCTCGGCGGCGGGGACCAGAGCCTGCACTCGGAGTCGTCCGGAACCGGAAGCGTCACCCGTCAGCTCGGCGACCGGGAGGTGGAACGCCCCCGGGGCGAAGTAGTCCCAGGCGCCTTCGGGATGGTGGTCCTCTCGGAAGGCGAACCCACCGTAGAGCCGGACCCGCACCCCTTCGGGCGCCTGCGGTATCTGCGCGGCGAGTTCCCGGATCCTCGCGAACCGACGGGCGCCGCGTCCCACGATGACCGACGCCATCCCGCGGTGGGCGACCCACCGTTCTCCCCGAGCCCAGAAGCCCCGCGGCTCTCCCTCGGCGGCCCGCAGGAAACCCCACGGCAGCACACCACGAACCGGGACCGTCGCGGTCACCAGTCGGGTCTGCGTCGCGCCCTGTACCGGGCCGACGGAGGGGTGTACGGCAGAGAAGTGAATGACGGTCGGGCGTGGGAGGAGACGATCTCCGGGCGACAGCCCGCGAGCCTTCCAATATAGGATCGGACCCGATACACCCAGAAGAACCGGAGGTTACTCCCGCATCACCTCGTGGTCGGCCCGCCCCGCGCTCACCCCGGGTCCACCACCTGGAGTTCGACCTCGAAGCCCTCTTCTTCATCGGCGATCGCGCGGCTCTGGTCGATCCAGAGGTCGACGGGGTATCCGAGGGTCGCGTGGTAGGTCACGCGCACCTCGTCCGCGCTCTCGCGCAGCGCTCGGTCGACACGGTCGAAGAGCTCGTCGACCGTCGGGTAGTACTGAGCGATCTCGGCGGCGACCGGTGCGGGCGTCCCGTCGGACACGTACAGTACCGCGACACGCTCCCCGCCCCGGACGACGACCGTGACGTCGATCGGCGTCCAGCAGAAGCACAGACGGCGCATGGCGAGGTCGTAGTCGTCGATCGCCGCGCGCTCCCAGGCGGCCCGGGCACGCCGGAGGTCGTCGACGGCATCGTCGGTCCCGGCTTCGAGAATTCCGCAGCCCGCAGTCCACGTGATGGACGCGAGGACGATCAACATTCGCAACGACATGGTCTCACCTGCGACATCGGTTCGGGGATCCTCCCCGGGCATCCCCCGTATGACCAACGATCGACCGCTCGCCGCCGTGACGGGAGAGCCCCCTTCCCGGGCGCTCTCCCGACACACGTCTTCTCGCAACGCACTTCTCTTTCGGAGACCTCGATGATCCGACCGTCTCTCGCCCACTTCGCTCTCTTGAGCTCTCTGCTTCTGGCCGCTTGCGGTGGAGACGAACCCGCCGCCGACGCGTCGTCCGGCGGCGCGGAGTCCCTCCCGGCCGACGTGGTGACCGGAGTCCCGGAGGGCACGGACGTGTGGTTGGCCGAGATCTTCGAGGTCGTCGGCGGCGGGTACACGATCGACGAGGCCCGCGATCTCACCAGCCGCCCCGGCTACGACAATCAGCCTGCGTTCGGGAGCGACGGAACGCTCTACTTCGTACAGCAGGAGGGTGTGCGCACCGACATCTGGAGTTGGGATCGGGGAACCGACATCAAGAGCCGCCTGACTTCCACCCCGGACGAGAGCGAGTACTCTCCCACGCCGATGCCGATGGGTCAGGGCATCAGCATGATCAAGGTCGAGGCCGACTCCACCCAGCGACTCTGGGCCGTCGACGTGGACGGCTCACGGCCGCGCGTGCTGCTGGACGACGTTCAGCCGGTGGGATACCACGCCTGGTTCGACGCCGAGACGGTCGCGCTGTACGTGCTGGGGCAGCCGGCGACGCTCCAGATCGCGAATGTGACGACCGGTGACGTGCGCACCGTCGCCGACAACATCGGACGGTCGCTGCAGACGGTGCCCGGCCGCCGGGCGGTATCGTACGCGCAGATCGGCGCCGACGGCAGCTCGACGATTCGGGTTTGGGACCTCGACGCGGATGCCGCTTCCGATCTCGCTCCCTCGGTCGAGGGGGGGGAGTTCCACGCGTGGACCCCCGACGGGATGCTCCTCCAGGGCGTCGGAAGCCGGATCTGGGCGTGGACGGACGGCGAGTGGACCGCGATCGGCGACTTCTCGGAGCTCGGCCAGGTCGTCTCCCGGCTGGCCGTGGATGGCTCGGGCACCATCGCGATCGTCGCCGAGCCGGCCGCGGGAGGTGAGGGATGAGCCGCGCACGGCGGGCGGCGGCACGCCGGAGCCCGGTCCGGATCGCCCTTCTCGCCGCCACCCTCGGCCTCTGGTCCGCTCCGCAGGTCATCGAGGCGCAGGACACGTCGGGCGCCGTGCGGCTGGAGGCCCGGCCGGAACGGGTTCAGATCGTCCGCGGTGCGAGCACGCCTCTCCGGATCGTTGCGATCGACGGTGCCGGCCGCATCGTCGAGGGCGCAGCCATTCGCGTGGTCGCTCCCCGCGGTGCCCTGGCGTACGTCGACGGCCGCGTGGAGGGCATCGAGGCGGGCCAGCACCGGGTGATCGCGACCCTCGCGCGTTCCGGGGCCGAGCCGCTCACCCTCGAGGTGCCCGTCACGGTGGACTGGCCACGGGTCGACCGCGTCGAGGTGACCTCCGCCGAACCGGGCCGTCTCTATCCCGGGACCGCTCTGCGGCTGCAGGCGCGCGCGTTGCACGCAGATGGTTCCGAGCGCCCGGGTGCCGCCGTCGAGTGGACCTCGTCCGCGCCCGATCGGGTGAGCGTCGATCTCTGGGGGGTCGTCACGGCCCACGAGCCCGGTCCCGTAGCCCTGACCGCGACCGTGGACGGCGTGGACGGACGTCTCGAGATGACCGTGCCCCCCTTCCCCGCCGTCGCTCTCCGCCTCGAGGGCGGGCTCGACTCGGGGGAGACCGCCCGCACCGGTGACGTCGTGCGCTGGCACGCGGTGGCCACGACCGCCTCCGGCGCTGCCATAGACGACGTCCCCGTGACGTGGTCTCAGACCCAGCTCGCCGCGGACACCGCGTTCACGGGCTCCAGCGCACCCGCGCAGGTACGGGACGGCGCCTTCGTCGCCGACGCGCCCGGCGTCTACGCCGTGGTCGCGACCGCCGGCCCCCTGAGCGCGCGAGCGACGGTCGGCGTCCAGCCCCGGGATGTCGTGCGCGAGCTCGAGGTCGTGGGCCACGGGCTCACGCAGGACTACCGCACCACCGACCTCTGGGTCTTCGAGGGGCAGGACGGGCGCGACTACGCGCTCACCGGTTCGAAGGTGGCCGACGGACACGCCTACCTCTTCGACGTGACCGATCCGGCTCAGCCGGTGAAAGTCGATTCGATCCAGGTAAACGGCCGCACGGTGAACGACGTGAAGGTCTCCCCGGACGGTCGCTACGCCGCGATCTCCCGCGAGGGAGCAGCCGACCGCCGCAACGGTGTGGTCGTGCTCGATCTCAGCGCGCTGCCGAGCATCAGCGTGGCGAGCATCTACGACGAGGGGCTCACCGGCGGCGTGCACAACATGTTCGCCACCGACGACTACCTGTTCGCGCTCTCGAACGGCGACAAGTACGTCATTCTCGACATGTCCGACATCTCGGCTCCGCGCTACGTCAGCGAGTACAACCACCCGGACTCGCGGGTGCACGACGTCTGGGTGTACGACGGCATCGCCTACTCCGCCGAATGGGGGACCGGCGTGGTCGTGGTCGACGTCGGCAACGGCCGATGGGGGGGCTCGATCGACGATCCGGTCTTCGTCACCTCGTTCCCGTTGCCCACGGGTGCGACCCACGCCGTCTTCCCGTACTGGTCGGAGTCCGCCCAGAAGATGTACCTCTTCGTGGGCGACGAGATCATGAATCGGCGCGGGCTCCCGTGGGCCGGCTACCCGCGCAGCATGGGCAGCTACGCCGACCAGTACGACGACGAGACGGGGTTGGGCGGCATCCCGCTGACCACACAGGGCTACATCCAGGTCGTGGACTTCACCGATCCGGAGTCACCCGAGATGGTCGCGCGCTACGAGGTCTCGGAGTTCGGCACGCACAACTTCTGGGTCGAGGACGACGTCCTGTACGCGGCCTACTACGAGGGGGGCGTGCGCGCGGTGGACGTCAGCGGAGAGCTGATGGGCAACCTCTACACGCAGGGACGCGAGATGGCCGTCTTCAAGTCGGCGCATCCCGAAGGCTACACGGCCAACGCGACCATGGTGTGGGGCGCGCAGCCCTTCAAGGGCCACATCTTCTTCAGCGACACGAACTCCGGCCTGTGGTCGGCGCGGCTCGTACCACGGACGCGGCCGATCAGCTGAAGCCGAGGTCGGCCGAGGTCCGCGAGCCTCACGACCAGGACGCCCAGGTGTCGGGGGCGTGACCGACGGTGACGTGGTTGCCGAACCGCACCAGCGGCGTCTTCAGGATCCCGGGCTCGTCGGCGAGGATCTCCAGCCAGCGCGCCTCGCCGTAGTGCGCCTGGCGGAGTCCCAGATTCTGGAAGCGCCTGGAGTCGCGATCGATCAGAGCGTCGACCCCGAACTTCTGGGAAAAACGCCGCAGCTCTCCCTTCGACGCCGCCTTCTGCTTCAGGTCGACGAAGTGGATCGTGACCCGGCGTTCCTTGAAGAAGCGCTCCGCCTTGCGCGTGTCCTTGCAGCTGCGCGTACCGAAGATCTGGACCTGCACGCCAGCGCCCTCAGCGGTAGTTGCCGAACTGCAGTTCCACGCCCCAGTCGCCCTTCTTCAGGAAAGCCATGACGTCCTGCAGCATGTCCCGGGACGGAGAACTGACCCGCAGCTCCTCACCCTGAATCGCGACCTGGACCTTCTTGAAGCCCTGGTCCTTGACCGCCTTCACGATCTTCTTCGCCGTGTCCTGATCGATGCCCTGCTTGAGACCCACAGTCTGACGGGCACGGCCGAGGGTAGCGGCTTCGACGGTCCCCTCATCGAGGTTCTTCACCGGGACACCCCGGCGGACCAGCTTCTCGCGCACCACGTTCATGAGTTGGCCGAGCCGGTATTCGTCGTCGGCCTCGAGTTTCAGGAGGGCGTCCTTGCGGTCGAACTCGAGTTCGCAGTTCGTGCCCTTGAAGTCGTAGCGCGTGGCGATCTCCTTGTGCGCCTGGTTGACCGCGTTGTCGACCTCCTGGAGGTCCACGCCGGTCGAGACGTCGAAAGAGCTGGTCTTGGCCATGGTAAGCGGGGGTTACGGGACGGGTTCTCTCGGCACCCACACTAACCAACCATCTGCCGCCCCTCCACACCCCTAGCGACGACCGAACCCTCGCGGAGCCCGGAACGCCCCCTCGAGCATGTGCGCGTCGAATCCTTCGACGTGGCCACCCGAGGCGTGACGATAGAGAGCCGCAGTGTAGATCCCCTGGAGGGCCGAGGCGATGAGGCCGAGGAGCACGTAGCCCATCACGCCCGCCGCGACGATCGGAAGGATGACCGCTGCTCCGGCTCCGAGCTGCGTCGCCCCCACCAGAATGAGCGCGAAGGCCAGCGTCCACGAGACCCCCATCAGGAAGACGGCCCAGCCGATCCCGAACGAGGCGACCATCTGCTCGCCCCACGTGCGCTTGAAGAGCGCAGCGCTCTCCTTGACTGCGTCGATCGGCCCGACGTCCCGCGAGACCAGAATCGGCACGGCCAGGTAGGTGGCGACCGTCCAGCCGATGCCGACGAAGCCGACGACGATGCGGCCGATGAAGCCGACACGCGCGGACACGAACCGCAGCACCATGCCCACGGGCGCTGACAAGGCGGCGTACCCCAGGATCGTGCCGATGCGGTCCATGGCGATGCTCATCCCGTCCGAGACGGTCGGGTCGCCCCCCTCCAGACGGATCATGGCCGCGCCGACGAGCGCCGAGTTGAAGAAGAAGATCACCGTGTACTGCACCATGTAGAACAGGAAGCCGACGACGTAGCCGAGGTAGCTTCCCCCCTCACCCGCGAAGGTCTCCCAGGCACCGGTGAGCGCGAAGGGTGCGATGAAGCTCAGCGCCACCAGGACCGTGGCGACCCCCGACAGCAGCGGGAAGACCAGCAGCTCCTTGTCGAGTTTGAGCACGTGGGCACTCGCCTTGACCAGGCTCCACGAGTTCGAGAACGATCCGGCCATCGTCGGGGTCTCCACGAGGTGGGGTGGGACTTCTATCGGTCAATCATGGTACGGTCCGTCCCGCAGATTCTTCAAACGCATCGGGCGTCCGCGGGGCGATCGTATCGTGCCGGGAGGGCCTCAGCGCTCGGCGTCGGCGTCGGCTGTGCTCGCGGCGCGTTGTCGCCGTGGTAGCCCGCGAGGTCGGTCACCCGCACCCGGGCCGGACCCTCGCTGCTACCGGCGGCGATCGCGACCCAGGCATCCGGGTGGTGCAGGGAGCGGTCT
>JAHHMJ010000048.1 GCA_018678395.1 Gemmatimonadota bacterium
GATCCGCACCTTGTGGTACATGTCGGAATAGAGGTCCGGGTACATCGACGGCTGGAGGATGTGCTCCAGCGCCCCGAGCTTCGACTCCTCCTTCGTCTTGAACGACTCCGGATCGTCGAGGACTTCACCGTCCCGATTCCCGAGGATGTTCGTCGAGAACCACCCGCTCAGGCCGAGCATGCGGGTCTTGAACCCGGGCGCCAGGATGGTCTTCATGAGGGTCTGACCCGTCTTGAAGTCCTTCCCGCCGATCGGCACGCCCCGCTCGATCGCCGCGTTCTCCAGCGCGGGGAAGTCGGCGGAGAGATTCGGAGCGCCGTTCGCGTACGGCACGCCTTCCATGATCGCCGCGTAGGCGTATAGCATGGACGGGCTGATGGCGGGATCGTTTTCCTCCATCGCCCTCTCGAAGGCCTCGAGGCTCTCGTGCTGCGGGCCGGGCCGCAGAAAGATCTCGGTGGAGCCGCACCAGACCATCACGAGCCGATCGCAGTCGTTCTCGGCCTTGAAGTTCCGGATGTCCGCGCGGAGCTGCTCCGCCAGCTCCTTCTTGTGGGCCGCCTTCTTCACGTTCGGGCCGTCGAGCTTCTTGACGTACTGGGTCGAGAAGGCCGCCGGCATCGGCTTGATCGACTCGAGGAAGTCCCGGATCGGGTCGAGGTGCGTCTCCCGATCGAGCACCCCCGCGTGCTTCGCGCTGGCGTATCCGTCGTCCGCGATCGGATCCCAGCAGCCGAAGACCAGGTCGTCGAGATCCGCGAGCGGCACGAAGTCCTTGATCAGCGGGGTGCGATCCTCCGTGCGCTTGCCCAGCCGGATGGTCTGCATCTGGGTCAACGACCCGACCGGCTTGGCGAGCCCCCGGCGCGCGGCTTCGACGCCCGCGACGAACGTGGTCGCGACCGCGCCGAACCCGGGCAGCAAGACGCCGAGCTTGCCCTCGGCCGGACGAATCTCAGGACGCTCCTTCACGATTGGCCTCACTTCATTGGAACTGTTGGGAGAGGACGCGACGCTTCCGCATCCTCGGTGACGGTGTGACGGGGGCGGGCCCCCGCCGCTGGCTCAGGTCAGGATGATCCGGCTGTCGGCGCCCTCGTCGAGACCGCGCGCGATGGTCTCGTTCACCTTCTGGACCACCTTGTCGAAGTTGGTCTGGGCTGCGACCAGCCGCTGGTAGGTGGCGTTGGCCTGGAGCGTCGTGACCGCGCCCTCGTAGGCCTTCGCGGTCTCCGCGTCGGGGTCCTGCCCCGCGCGCAGCGCGGTGGCGATGGTCCCCTCGAGCCGCTCGAGAGTGCTGCGCTGCTCGGCGATCTCGCGATCGTCGTCCGCCGCGCTGGCAGCTCGTTTGAGGGCCTGGTACTCGTCGGTGCGGGCCAGGGCGTTCCCCAGGCTGCGCGCCATCTCCATGATGCCGGACATCGGCGACTCCGATTGTGTTCGAGAAGAGGTGTCGAAAGTTATGCGGTTCGCGCCGCGACGATACGGGTACGGCCGGACAAGTCCCGATGCAGCGAGCAGGACCGGTAGCGCCCGGACTCCTCGATGCGACCGGCCAGTGCGTGCGCCTGGCCGTCTCCGACCTCGAGCGCGAGCAATCCCCCGGCCGACAGGTGATCGGGGGCACCGGCGACGAGGGCGTCCAGGACGTCGAAGCCCGTCGGACCCGCATACAGCGCCAGACGCGGCTCCCACTCCCGGATCTCAGGGGCGAGGTCGGACTCGTCGCCCGCCGCGACGTAGGGCGGATTCGAGACGATGACATCGAAGCGCTCCCCATGGCCGAGCGGTTCGAATCCCAGTCCGCAGCGCAGTTCGAGGCCCTCCGCGTCGGAGGGGTCCAGCAGTCCGGCGTTGGCTCGCGCCACCTGGAGCGCCTCTTCGCTGGCGTCGATCGCGACGACCCGCTGGAACGGTCCCTCACGCAGCAGCGAGAGGGCGATGCATCCGGAACCCGTACCGACGTCGACCGCCCGCAGCGGTCCCTCGTCCCCCACCTCGTCGAGCACGACCTGCACGAGGACCTCGGTCTCGGGACGCGGGATCAGCACGCGGGGATCGACGACGAGGTCCAGTTCCCGGAACGCGGCCCGCCCGACCACGTACTGCAGCGGTTCGCGTCGACCACGGCGTCGCAGAAGCGGACGCAAGGCGGCCCGCTCCTCTTCGGCGAGCGGGCGATCGTACTGCAGGTAGAGCTGGAGACGCGTGGTGCCGAGGGCGTGAGCGAGAAGGTGTTCCGCGTCGAGGCGGGGAGAGTCCACGCCGCGGTCGGCCAGCCACTCGGCGGACGAACGGATGACACGGAGAACGGTCCATGGATCCTCGGTCGCTGCGCGCGCGGGAGGGGCCGGCGCGCTCACACGTTCTCCTCCTCCATACGCTCCTCCTGCGCAGCCAGCCGGAGAGCTCGTACGAAGGGATCGATCTCGCCGTCCATCACCGTATCGAGGTTGTAGACGGACAGGCCGATCCGGTGGTCGGTGACCCGACTCTGCGGGAAATTGTAGGTCCGGATCTTCGCCGACCGATCGCCGGTCCCGACCTGGCTGCGGCGCTCCGCCGCCCGCTCGGCGTCGCGCTCCGCGAGCGCCCGATCGAGGAGCCGCGACCGCAGTACCTTCATCGCCTTGGCCTTGTTCTTGTGCTGGGACTTCTCGTCCTGGCAACTCACCACGAGCCCCGTGGGGACGTGCGTGATGCGCACCGCGGAATCGGTCGTGTTGACCGACTGGCCGCCGGGCCCCGACGAGCGGAATACGTCGATGCGCAGTTCGGAGGGATCGATGGCGACGTCGACCTCTTCCGCTTCGGGAAGCACTGCGACCGTTGCCGCCGAGGTGTGGATCCGCCCCTGGCTCTCCGTCTCGGGAACCCGCTGCACCCGATGCACGCCGGATTCGTACCGCAGCCGACCGAAGGCCCCGCGGCCGGATACCGTGACCACGACCTCGCGGATGGCACCCGGAATCCCCTCGGAGATGGTCAGGAGTTCGACCGACCAGCCCTGCCGCTCCGCGTAGCGCGTGTAGAGGCGGAGGAGGTCGGCGGCGAAGAGCCCTGCCTCGTCCCCGCCCGTGCCCGCACGGATCTCGAGGACCGCCGGACGATCGTCGAGCGGGTCCTTCGGGACGAGGTGCTCACGGACCGCCTCGACGAGGGGTCCGATGCGGCCCTCCAGCGTCTCGACCTCCTCGATGGCGAGGTCACGCATCTCGCCGTCGGTCGATTCGACCATCTCGCGCGCTCCCTCCAGCTCGACGAGCAGCTCCTCGAGGCGCGTACCGTCACGGACGGCGGGTTCGAGACCGGAGCGTTCCTGACTCAGCTCGCGGAGACGGTCCGGGTCGGTGAGAACGGCGGGATCCGCCAATTGCTCGTCCAGCTCGGCGAAGCGGTTGCGGGCTTCAGCGAGGCGCTGCAGGAGCCGCGGATCGGGTGCGGCGAGGCTCACGAGAACCGTCCGCGGAGAAGAAGCCGGGGGGTCACCCCGGTGATCAGGCGTCCTTCTTCGCGTACTTCCGCTTGAACCGCTCGACGCGGCCCGCGGTGTCGACCAGGCGCTGCTTCCCGGTGTAGAACGGGTGGCACACCGAGCAGATCTCGACGTGGATCTCGTCCTGGGTCGACTTGGTCGCGATGCGATTCCCGCAGACGCAGACGATGACCGCTTCGTTGTATTCGGGGTGGATGCCCTGCTTCATGGTCCATCTCCGGTCCTGAATCGAACGAGCCCGCGAACCACGGCGACCGGATGGTCGACCCGCGGTGCGGACCCGGGGGGAAGAGGGCGATCGGCGCCGTTCCCGTCATAGCCCGGAAAGTATATGCAACCTGTCAACCCCGATCAACGCCCTCGCTTCGCGCCGGCGCCGTCGTGCGACGCCCGAGAAGCCCCAGGCCGACGAGCGACAGAAACAGCACGGGCGGCCCGAACGGAACCGCCCCGCGCGTGAACGGGGTCTCGTCCGGCAGGCGCTCGACCGCCACCGAAATCTGACCGGGGACGTGAGCCGGTAGAACGAGGCTCCGAACCCCGACCGGGTCCACCGTCTCGGTGCGCCCGTTGTTGCCCACTCGAACCCCGCCGACGCCGAGTTCGATCGCCCGCATGGCCAGATGCGCCGGATGCTGGTGAAACGCCGCCGTCCGCGTCCACCACGGCGCTTCCGCGAGCCAGGCGTCGTTGGTCACGTTGACCAGTATCTCCGCCCCGGAACGAACCAACTCGCGCGCCGGAGACGCCCCCGCGGCCTCGATGCACACCAGCGGCGCGAACTGCCGGCCGTTCCCCATGGCCAGAACCTGCGGTGCCGTGCCTCGGGCGACTCCGTCGGGGAGCCCCGCGGTCCACTCCACACCCGGCACGAGCCGGACCTTCCACGAGACGGGCCACTCCGCCTCCGGATCGCCCCCGGCGACGAAGACCGCGTTCCCGCCCCTCCCGGGCCCCTCGGCCCATGCGCCCACCGCGATGGGCGCGCCCATCCGTCGTGCCCACCCGGCCACCCTCTCGCGAAGCGCACCCACCCCATCGCCATCGAGCCGAGTCGGCACCGCGGTCTCCGGCAACACGACGAGGTCTCCTCCGACCGGGGGAGCGACCGGTGGCGCCGGCGGGGGCAGGGCCGCTTCGACCGCCTCCAGCGAGGCCGTCAGCGCGACCGCCGGATCCCCGCGCTTCACCTCGAGCGGGACCGCGGGTTGCACCAGGAGGACCCGCGCCACCGGCTCGGGTGCGACGACGGCCATCCGGACCGCGCCCGCGGCCGACGTCAGCAGCACCACCGCTGCCACCCCGACCAGGGCCCGGAGGCCGCGCTCCCGGGGCGCCCGCAACGCCTGGGCGACCCAGCCTCCGCACGCGGCGACCATCAGGGCGAGACCGATCTCACCGACGACGGCCGCTCCCTGGGCCAGCGACGGGATGCCGACGAGCGGCAGAGCCATCCCCATCCACGGGAACGACATCGGGCCGAGTCCGGACGCGCGCACCCATTCGACCCCACCCCACGCGATCCCCGCCGCCGCCCACAGCGGCCACCGCGCGCGGGTGGACAGGTGGTGGAACGCGGCCGCCGCCAGCGCCGCCAGAATCGCGAGGGATCCGACCATGGCGATCCAACCCGGGACGACCCAGGCCCCGACGCGCAGGCCGGCCCGCGGCACCCACAACAGCAGCAGTCCCCACTGCACCGCTCCGTGCAGGGCCCCCGCCCGCAGGGCCCGGAGGCGACCGGCGCGATCGGGTGTGAGGGAGGCGAGCGCCGCCGCCAGTGGAGCGAGTGCCACGATCGTCAGCAACGGGAGGGGCGAGGGCGGCGCGGCCCCTACCGCGAGGACCGCCGAAAGAACCGCGGCGGTGTAGATGCCCCCGGGTACCCGGGGCAACGAGGCTCCGAGCCGACCCGGCATCGCCGATTCAGCCCGTCGTCGCCCGAGCGGCATCGCGGTCCCGACGGAGAATCCATGCGATGGCGCAATGCACGGGCACCGCCAGTGCGAGGATCTCCGGGTTGCGCTGCACGAGGAAGGGGAGTGGATCGAGCAGCAGGCCGAGCACCGACAGCGCGGCGATGAGCGTGGCCAGACCGGCGGCGCGCGCCCGCCAGGACGGCCGCCACGCGGCCCCCATCACCGCGACGGCGAGGAGGAGCGACAGCGGGGTCGCCTGCAGGAGATTCTCGTTGCGAAACCAGAAGACGTGGTCCGTGAGATAGGCACCCGTCAGGACCAACCCCGCGACGCCCGCCAGAAGGCTCCACGCCACGATCGGGATCGTCGCGATCATTCGGCGAGCCGCCCCGGCACCCGCGGTGCCGGCCCCCGCGAGCAGAACGACCGCGGCGCCGCCGAGGCCCATCAGGAGATAGCCGGGCCACCCCGGCCCCGGAGCCTCCGGCGGAGGCGGCTGGACGCCCTCGACCAGTCGGGTCTCGGCGGCCACCAGGGGTCGCATGGTTCCGTCGCGGCCCTCGATGAAGAAACCCGCCATGCGGTCGCGCAGCTCCATCGGCAGGAACATCTCCTCGTACTGCGAGATCGATTCGTCACCGCGCGGGCCGAGGACGAGAGCGATGCCCCCGTACACCCAGGGCGATGGCTCGACCAGGCGGCGCGTGTGCCAGCGCCACGTGCGCCCGCTCGCCAACCCCGAGAAGTGTGTGCGGATGGCGCCGCCCAGCACGTGGTCGAGGGCGTCCCGCACGCGGGTCGAGCAGTTGTCCAGGTAGTAGTTGTAGATGTAGTCGCGGTTCGCCGGCTGCGCGTTGGTACGGACGTAGCGGTCCAGATCGCTCTTCTGCGCCGGCGTCAGATTCAGCTCCTGCGCCCAGACGTCGCGTCCTTCGGCGCGGTACTGCGCGAGGGTGGCGTCGATCGAGTATCCCCGCATGGAGTAGAGCATCGTACCCTGCGCCAACCGCGGCACGAAACCCACCTGATCGAAGTCGAAGATCCCCCAGTTCCAGACCCAGTCCTCCCCGGTGCGGGCGTCCTGGATCCAGAGGCCGTTGTGGCCGAACCGATTCCACACCTCCTCGCCCGGCCCCATGGTGACGAGGAAGACCCGCAGCGGGTCCTCGAACTCGTCGACCGGGCGCTCCTGCGAGGAAGCCGGGAGAACGACGGCGGCGAGCGCCGTCCCCGCGACGGCCCAACCCGCTGCGACGGTGCGAAGCCCGCGGCGAAGACGACGGCTCAGAGAACCACCTCCGTGCGCTCCTTCGCGGACCGGTAGGCAGCCTCGACGACCTCCATCAGGTGGACCTGATCCTCGGGCAACGGGGCCGACCCGATCCCCTGGACCGTCCGGATGAACTGGTCGATCTCCCTCCGATAGGCGCTCAGGTACGGTTGGGCACCCTGCGGGATCTCCTGCCGAGGCGTCACGTCCATCGGGCGTCCCCCGAGCTGCTTGAAGACCTCCAGCGGCGG
>JAHHMJ010000201.1 GCA_018678395.1 Gemmatimonadota bacterium
GGGTGGGGCGCCGCCGGCGGCCACCGTGGATGCCGCGCCGTGGTCGGCCGAGTGGCGGTACGCGCCCGAGCCGCCGGTGGAGGCCTCGAACGGCATGGTGGTGAGCACCGACGTCCTCGCCTCCGAGGTGGGCGTCGCCACGCTGCAGGCGGGCGGTAACGCGGTGGATGCCGCCGTGGCCGTCTCCTTCGCGCTCGCCGTCGTCAATCCCGAGGCCGGCAACATCGGCGGCGGGGGCTTCCTGGTCCTGCGCATGCCGGACGGCACCACCGCGGCCCTCGACTATCGCGAGAAGGCCCCGCTCCTCGCCGACCGCGACATGTATCTCGACGACGACGGGAACGTGACCCGGGACGCCGTGGTCGGGCACCGCGCCTCCGGAGTCCCGGGCACCGTCATGGGCATGTGGGAGGTCCACCAGCGCTTCGGGTCGCTGCCGTGGCCCGACCTCGTTCAACCCGCAGTCGTCCTCGCCGAGGGGTTCGAGGTGCGGCAGCGCTTCCTCAACTCCCTCGGGCCGGAGATGGTCGCGGACCTCACGGCCTTCGCCGCGTCGGCGGCCCAGTTCCTGCCGCGCGACGGGGCTCCACCTCAGGTGGGCGACACCCTGGCCCAGCCCGATCTCGCCGCGACCCTCGGCCGCATTCGGGATCAGGGGCCCGACGGCTTCTACCGCGGCACCACGGCCGACCTGATCGTCGCCGAGATGGCGCGGGGCGGCGGGCTGATCTCGCACGCCGACCTGCAGTCGTACACGGCGGCGTGGCGGGAGCCGGTCACCTTCGACTACCGGGGTCACACGATCGTCTCCATGCCGCCCTCGTCCTCGGGCGGAATCACGATGGCCGAGGCGGCGAACATCCTCGAGCTGTACGACCTCCCCAGCATGGACTGGGACTCCGCCGAGCGCATCCACCTCATGGCGGAGGCGTGGCGCCGCGCGTACTCGGACCGCAACCACTATCTCGCCGACCCGGACTTCGTCGACATGCCGCTCGAGGTCCTGGGCAGCGACGAGTACGCGGCGTTCCGAGCGGCCGACCTGGATCCCCTCGCCGCCACGCCCTCCGCAGCGATCGAACCCTCGGTGGAGCCGTTCCTCGAAGTCGCTGCGCCGGTCGCGACCGGGATGCCGGACGAGGGGGAGAACACGACGCACTTCTCGATCGTCGATTCCGAGGGCGCAGCGGTCTCGGTCACCACCACGATCAACTCCTGGTACGGCAGCAAGGTGACCGTGACGGGTGCGGGCTTCGTGCTCAACAACGAGATGGACGACTTCGCCGCGAAGCCCGGTACGCCGAACCAGTTCGGTCTCGTGCAGGGGGAAAACAACGCAATCGCCCCCGGCAAGCGGATGCTCTCGGCCATGAGCCCGGCCATCGTGATGGACCCCGAGGGCCGTCTGCGCATGGTCACCGGCACGCCCGGCGGCTCCACCATCATCACCACGGTACTGCAGACCATCCTCAACGTGATCGACCACGGCATGGACGTGAGTGAGGCGATCCTGGCGCCTCGGGTCCACCACCAGCATCTGCCGGACCAGATCTTCTTCGAAGCCGACGGCCTGCCTGCCCCGGTGGTCGCGGAGCTGGAGGCGCTCGGACACACCGTCGTGGAGCGGGGCGGTGTCTCGGGCGACGCGCAGGCGATCGTCGTACGGGCCGACGGCTCGCTGGAGGGGCAGTCCGACCCGCGCCGGGGCGGAGCCGCAGTCGGTCATTCCAACTGACCCGGGCCCCGTCCGCCACGCTGTGGCGCGACGGATCGAACCTATTGGCGGAGGACCCGGCGAGCTTCCCGAAGTGGGCCTGCCAGATCGTCGTTCGCCGTCGTGCGGACTGGCAGCGGAAGGCGATCCGCTGGCGGTCTCGCCACGTACTCCGAGTCGTTCCGCCTGAACAGACAGACCATTGGAGAGGACCACGATGACTGACATCGACGACAGGATCCGTCAGGCACTCTCGGCCGAAGACCGGGCCCTCATGGACGCAATCGGCGACGAGCAGACGATCTTCGACCTGATCGGGAGGAGCTTCAGAGGCCGGATGAAGGCCCTGATGGTGATCGCCTGGGTAGCGATGTTCGCGATGTTCGCCTTCGCGGTCCTGAGCGCGGTACAACTCCTCGCCGCGCCCGACGTCGACTCCCGAATCAACTGGGCCGTGGCGCTCGTCGTGAGCACGCAGTTCCTGTTGGGAATGAAGATGTGGTACTTCCTCGAACTCAACAGACTCGCCACGGCGCGCGACATCCGCCGCCTGGAGTTGAGAATGATGGCGAACGCCGGACCGCGTACGGGGGGTTAGAACATCCGGAGGAGGCAGCGGACCCGGGAGAGAGACCGGGTGCGAAACCCGCCCGTCGACTGCACCCCTAGAACATGTCCGGCGTGCCACGCTCGAGCCTGCGTGGGCTCGAGTGGTCGGCATCGCGCCCGAAGTAGCGAAGCTCCTGCGCTGCTTCGCTCGCGTCGACGTACCGGATGAGTCGTCCCGGCATCGCCTCTTCGGGCTGCGCCAGAACGGCGGCCAACCGCTTCACGCCCTCTTCGAGGACGTCGGCTACCGTGCGGGCCCCGAACACTCGACCTCCCTCTCGGATCGCGTTGAGGCGCGAGAGCTCCTCGAACGCGGTCATGAGGCCCTTGTGGGCTTCGAGCGCGGCCCGATCGTTGTGGAGCGTCTGCTTGCTGCGGGTCCCGAGGCTCAGCAAGAGATTCTGCGTGAAGTCCGGCAGGGCGTCCCCGTTCGCAGCAGAACGGAGGATCCCGAGGATCTGGTCGGTCTCGATCTGACGCGGCCCGCCCTGCCAGACCCAGACGACGTGTTCGATGGCGTGGAGGGCGCTCCAGGCGACCTGTTTGCCGCGCTCCAGGTTGCGGCGACGCTCGAAGAACCACTCGACGACCGCCACCGTGATCACGATGCCCATGATCTCGGTCCCCAGATTCACCAGGAGGTTGACCGAGAGCGCGTCGGGACCCGCGCGCCCCCCCATGAGATAGGCAGACCAGACCACCAGAGCGGCCACGACGAGGCCGACGGCGGGGAGGATGAGTCGCGACATGGGATGGCCGGAGGGTGAGAGGGTCCGGCAAGCTCCTCTCCCCCATGCGCGCCGTCAAGGCGACCCGGTCCGTGGACCGTGCCCGTGACCGCAAACCGTCCCGTGGCGGCCTTGTCCCGCCCTGCGTCAGCCCGGATGTTTCGCCCACCATGGAATCCCTCCGCGCCCTGCTTCCCTACTACCGCCCCTACCGGCGCTCGCTCGTCGCGGGCCTGGTTCTCGTCGCTGTCGCCCAGGGGTTCACCATCGTCGGTCCGTGGATCCTCAAGCTGGCGATCGACGCACTCGGCGAGCCCGGTGTGGCGATGGATCGCATCGGCGTTCTGGCCCTCGCGGTCATCGGCGTGACGCTGCTCGGGGGTGCCGCGCGGTACGGCATGCGGGAGTTGATCAACGGTGTATCCCGTCGGATCGAGGTCGACCTCAGGCGGGATTTCTACGGCCACCTCCTGAGACTCGACGCGACCTTCTTCGCGCAGAATCGGACGGGCGACCTGATGAGCCGCGCGACCAACGACGTCCTCGCGGTCCGGATGGCGGCGGGCCCCGCCGTGATGTACGCGGTGAACACGGCGGTCGGCTTCGTACTCGCCCTCTCCCTGATGCTGTGGATCAGCCCGCGACTGACCGCGTACGCGGTGATCCCGATGATCGTCCTGCCCGGGATCGTGATCGCCTTCGGGCGGGTGATCCATCGGGAGTACGAGCAGATCCAGGAGCACTACGCCACGCTCTCGACGATGGTGCAGGAGAACCTCACCGGCATGCGCATCATCCGGGCGTACACCCGCGAGGAGGGCCAGGCCGAGGAGTTCGACGTCCTCAACCGCGAGTACAGGCGCCGCAACATGCGCCTCGTGATGCGGGCGGGACTGTTCCACCCGGTGCTCGGGCTCTTCAGCGGTGCGGCGATGGTGATCGTGCTCTACCTCGGTGGACGCGAGGCGATGGCGGGGACGATCTCGATCGGCGACTACGTGGCGTTCTTCTTCTACCTGGCGCTTCTCATCTGGCCGATGATCGCGCTCGGCTGGGTGACGAACCTCTTCCAGCGGGGCGCCGCCTCGATGGGTCGCATCAACGCCATCATGGACCGCGAGCCCACCGTGGCATCGCCCGAACGGCCCCACCCCCTGGGCGAACCTCGGGGAGAGATCGAGTTTCGCGACGTCTCCTTCCGGTACCCGGGGACCGGACGCGTCGTGCTCGACGGTGTGTCGTTCGTGGCGCACCCCGGACAGACGATCGCGCTCGTCGGAGCCACCGGCTCCGGCAAGAGCACCCTCGTATCGCTCATCCCGCGGTTGTTCGACCCGACCGAGGGTGAGGTCCTGCTCGACGGAGTGGCTCTACC
>JAHHMJ010000178.1 GCA_018678395.1 Gemmatimonadota bacterium
ACGCCGCTCCGAGCGGCCCTCCCCATCGCCGTCGTGGCTGCTTTCGCCTCGACCGCATCGGCCACGGCGGGCCAGGACTGGCGCACCGAGACGGTCTCTCGCCAGTTCGTGGGACAGGAGCGTCTCGCGGTCGATCTCCGGCACGCGGTGGGTACGCTCCGGGTTCGTCCCGCCAACACGCGGACCCTCTTCTCGATGAATCTGGCCTATGACGCCGACGTCTTCCGGGCGGTCACGGACTTCGACGGAGATCGGGTCACCCTCGGCCTCGAGGGTCGGGACCGGGATCTGCGCATCAAGAAGGGAGGCCGGACGCCCGAGATGGACGTGCGCCTCTCCCCCACCGTCGCCCTGAACCTCAGCCTCGATTTCGGAGCCGGGCGCGCGGATGTCGACCTCGGCGGACTCCGGCTTTCCGGACTCGACATCGAGACGGCGGCGTCCGAGACCCGATTGGATGTCTCGCAGCCGAATCGCGAAATCCTGCGTTCGGCGAGCGTCGCCGTCGGCGCCGCCCAGTTCACGGCCGAGCGCATCGGCAACCTCAACGCCGAGCGGCTCTCGGTCGACGCCGGGGTCGGGCATGTAGTGCTGTCGCTCGAAGGGTCCTGGCAGCGGGATCTCGACATCGAAGTCGAGATGGGCGTCGGCGCCATCGAGATTCGGGTTCCCCGAGACCTCGGCTTGAAGCTGGTCAAGGAATCGTTCCTGACCGCGCTCGACGCACCCGAGATGGAGCGGGACGGCGATGCCTGGTACTCCCCCGACTGGACGTCGGCCGAGCGACGTATCACCATCGACGTCGAGGCTGCCTTCGGAGCGATCGAGGTCGTCTGGCTTCGTTGAGCCGGCGGCGCCGCTTCGAATCTTTCCCGGGGTCTCCGGCGTAGTGTTACCGGACGACTGGTCGGACGACTGAACGGGTGCGCAGGCGCCCGATGGGGGCAACGATGCTCGGTACTCTGCTGACGTTTTTCGCCGTGGGACTGGCCACGCTGATCGTGGCGGGCATCGTGTTGTCCGTCGTCGGATCGGTGATCGGCCTCGTCGGATCCCTCGCGGGGTTCCTGCTCTTCAAGGTCGCCCCGATCATGCTCGTGGGCTGGGTCGTGGTGAAGGTGCTCGACCGCAGGAAGTCGAAGGGATCACTCAGCGCCTCCGACAGGCGCTGGCTCGAGGGCGACTGAGCCCGCTCGAGCGCTCCTACGGGACACCTGCCTCGTCCTGAACGGAGGCCAGGACCCGTCCCGCCACACCGTCCAACGCGTGGGCGGCCGCCGAGTCCGGCGCAGACGCCACGGTCGGGTGGCCTTCGTCACCGGCCTCGCGAACCGACGGATCGATCGGAATCCGCCCCAGGAAGTCGAGTCCCAGCTCGGCCGCGAGCCGCTCTCCGCCGCCCCGACCGAAGAGGTCGTGCGTCTCGCCGCACGAGGGACAGGTGAACCCGGCCATGTTCTCGACGATGCCGAGCACTCGCGTGTTCACGCGCTCGAACATCTTCACCCCCCGACGCACATCGCCGGTCGACACGTCCTGAGGCGTGGTGACCATCACGGCCCCGTCGAGGTCGATCGTCTGAACCAGTGAGAGCTGCGCGTCACCGGTTCCGGGCGGCATGTCGACCACCATGACGTCGAGAGAACCCCACGCAACCTGCTCGAGAAACTGCTTGAGGATTCCGGCGATGAGCGGGCCGCGCATGATGGCCGGCTGTTCCTTCTCCAGGAGGAAGCCCAGGCTCATCAGCTTCACTCCGTGGGCTTCGAGCGGCCGAATGCGCTCGGCCCCCTTCTCGCCGACGACCTGCGGCTTGCGCGACTCCCCGAACATCAGGGGAATGTTCGGCCCGTAGATATCAGCGTCGAGAAGCCCCACGGAGAGCCCACGCCGCGCGAAGGCGACCGCCAGGTTGCTCGAGACCATCGACTTTCCGACGCCACCCTTCCCCGAACTCACCGCGATCACGTGGCGGGTGTCGGCGAGAATCCCCGGACGCGGCGTCGGGGCCGGCACCGACCCCGGCTTGAGCCCACCGCCGCCGTCCGTGCCCCCGCCCGCGGCCGGGCTGCGGGGCAACTGCACGTTGACCTTCACGGCCCCGACTCCGTCGATTGCCTCAGCCGCGGCCCGGAGATCCCGCACGAGGGTGCTGGAGTCGTCCGCTCGCAGTTGAACGGCGAATCGCACGTCTCCGGAAGGTTCGACGACGAGGTCGTGGACCTGCCCCGTGCGCACCACGTCGGAGCCCTCGGGGCCGATGGTCGAAAGTGCGGCCAGGACCGAACGCTGGAGGGTTTCGGGATCGACGGACATGCGACACGGGGGCAGCGGGTCAGGTGGATTCGAAGCCTCGGAACATACCCCTCCGGGGGGTGGCCTTCAACACGCTCCGGGCCCGATCCCAAGGACGATTCGACCGCACCCCCGGGCCGGTTGCGGACGACCTCACGCCCCGTGAGATTCCTCGCACTTCGACCCCTCAGCGCGAGAATCCATGAACGGCTCCATCCGCATCCCGACTCCCATCAACGAGCCCGTCCTGAGCTACGCCCCGGGCACGCCGGAACGCGCTTCGCTCAAGGCCCGCCTCGCCGAGATGGCGGCGAATCCGGTCGAGGTGCCCCTGATCATCAGCGGCGAAGAGGTGCGGACCGGTGACGTTCACGAGATCCGGGCCCCGCACGATCATCAGCAGGTGCTCGGCACCTACCATTCCGCCGGCCCAGCGGAGGTCGCCCGGGCGATCGAATCGAGCCGGGAGGCGTGGGAGACGTGGTCGCGGATGGCCTGGGTCGACCGGGCCGCGGTATTCCTCCGCGCGGCGGACCTGCTCGCGCATCCGCGGTGGCGCGATACGGTCAACGCCGCCACGATGCTCGGCCAGAGCAAGACCGTCCACCAGGCGGAGATCGACTCGGCGTGTGAGTTGATCGACTTCTGGCGCTTCAACTGCCACTTCGCCGAGAAGATCTACGCCGACCAGCCGCTCTCGGCACCGGGGATGTGGAACCGGTCCGAGTACCGCCCGCTCGAGGGATTCATCTACGCGGTCTCGCCGTTCAACTTCACCTCGATCGGTGGGAATCTGTGCGGCGCGCCGGCGCTGATGGGGAACGTGGTGCTGTGGAAGCCGTCGCACACCGCCGTGCTCAGCAACTACTTCCTGATGCGGATCCTGGTCGAGGCGGGGCTTCCCGCCGGGGTCGTGAACTTCATTCCGGGTGACTCGAGCCGGATCACCGATTCGCTGCTCGGGCATCCGGATTTCGCGGGGCTGCACTTCACCGGTTCGACCGGCGTCTTCCAGATGTTCTGGGAGCGGATCGGAGGCGACATCGCGCAGTATCGCTCCTACCCGCGTATCGTCGGCGAGACCGGTGGGAAGGACTTCATCGTCGCGCATCCGTCGGCCGATCCGGACGCGGTCCGGACCGCCATGATCCGCGGTGCATTCGAGTATCAGGGCCAGAAATGCTCGGCGGCGTCCCGGGCCTACGTCCCCGAGAGCCTCTGGGCACGGATGAAGGACTCGCTCGTCGAGGAGACCCGCTCGATTCGGATGGGCGATCCGACGGACTTCCGAAACTTCATGGGCGCGGTGATCGACGAGAAGGCGTTCCGCAAGCTCTCCGCCTACATCGACCGGGCTCGGGAGTCCGAGGACGTCGAGATCCTGGCGGGCGGGGGCTACGACGATTCGAAGGGCTGGTTCATCGAGCCGACGCTGCTGCTCGCCCACGACCCGAAGTACGAGACGATGTGCGAAGAGCTCTTCGGGCCGGTCCTGACGATCCACGTCTACCCGGACGATCAGTGGCGGGAGACCCTCGCGCTCGTCGACTCGACCTCGCCCTACGCCCTCACCGGGGCGGTCTTCTCGCTGGACCGTGACGCCGCGCGCGAAGCGATGGACGCGCTGCGCCACGCGGCCGGGAACTTCTACGTGAACGACAAGCCCACGGGGGCGGTCGTCGGGCAACAGCCGTTCGGCGGCTCCCGAGCGTCGGGAACGAACGACAAGGCGGGGTCGGCACTCAATCTGCTTCGGTGGATCAGCGCCCGGAGCATGAAGGAGACGTTCGACCCCCCGACGGACTACCGGTACCCGTTCATGAACGCCGAGTAGGCCACCGCTGCGGCCGGCGACCCGGCCGCCCCAGACACCGCCTCCGGAGGGAGCACCCCCGGGGTCAGCGGCCCCGCTTCGTCCAGGCGACGACGGTGACGCAGGCCCCCGGGTAGAACTCCGGGGGCGGAAGTCCCCTGTGGATCTCGACGGCCTCGAGTTCGAGGCCGAGGATTTCGGTCAGCGGGCTACCCACCCGCCAGCGGGTGCCGTCGACCCACACCGCCGGCGTGCACCGGCGGCCCCGACTGGTCACGGTGACCGGGCCGATGGCGCCGCGCCTATCTGATA
>JAHHMJ010000488.1 GCA_018678395.1 Gemmatimonadota bacterium
CCGCCGCGCGTCACCGTGCTCTCCGAGTCCACGAAGAACAGCCAGTCCGAGAGCCGGGTCACCGTGACGTCGGCGGTGCCGACGGCGACCGTGTCCGATCGCATGATGGAATCCCCGGTCGCGATGCCCGAGTACGTCGGTGCGTCCCAGGCGTCGAGGGTGTTGCTCACACCCAGTTCGGCGAGGTAGAAGGCGGTCGAGCTCTGTCGGGCGGCGACGCCGACGCGGGTCTCCTGCCGCGCGAGGAAGAAGCCGCCGGTGACGAGCACGCCGATGATGCCGAGCGCGAACACCGCGATCGGCAGAGCGAAGCCGCGGGGTCGTGTACGGGTCGATTCCATGGGTCTTCTCCGTGCTCGGGCGCTAGTTACGCATGAAGATGCTGGATGAGAGCGAGTCCACGACGAGGGCTCCGTCGTAGCCTCGCGCCTGCGCCCAACTGCGCAGGGTGACATCGATCTGTCGGACCTCGGCGGGGACCGCCGTCGTGGAGCCTGCATCGTCGATGAAGGCGAACTCGAGACCGGGCCGGCCGGTCTGACCGGTCAGGGGGCCCACGAGCGGGACCCACGCGCCGCCGGCCACGCTGCGGCCGAGGTAGGTCTCGGAGCTGTACGTGTCGAGGCTGTACGTCATGTGTTCGAAGCTGCGGATCGGCGCTCCCGTCGAGACCGAGTCCGCCGAGAACGCGCCGGACTGGCCCGAGAAGGTCATCCGCTGCGCGGGCGATCCGTCGGGGCACGACAGGGTGGTGTCGTTGGCCGAGATGTAGGCGCGAATCCAATCGTCGTCGGTGGTCACGAATTCGTCGTTGTCCGCGAAGACGTAGACCGAGTCCTGTGCCTCGAAGACGTCGATCAGGGTCCGCACGAGCAACTGAGGTGTCGAAGCGTGCGTCCCGTTCATGGCATCGCACACGACGCCGATCTCGCGCATCGCCCGCACCGAGAGGCTGCTCGACGACATCGACACGACGTCGCCCCCCGCGCTGCTCACCTCGCGCAGCTCGGTGAAGAGCACGTCCATGGCGGCCCGGGTGCTCTGCTGGGTCGCCACCTTCGAATTCTGGATGGTGAAGACCCGTCGATTCGTGATGAGCACCTGGTAGGTCGAAACGAGCAGAAGCGTCCCGAGCAGAATGACGACCAGGAGTTCGACGAGGCTGAAACCGCGGCGCACATTCATGGCTGGACGATCCGGTAGGCGAAGAACTCTTCGACGTTGCTCTGGAGGGATGGCGTGCCTGAGCCCGTGACGAGCCCGGGCCCCGTGGTCTTGATGAGCACCATTTTCGAGCGGTTGCCGGTCGACACGGTCCAGAGGACCGCGAACGGTCCCACATCATCCGAGCCGGCGGACACGTTGTCGTAGTCGGTCGCCTTGAGGCGCTCGACGACCTGCTGGACCGCCGCGGCGCGCTCGGTGGTGATCTCCGAGAGCGTGGTCTGGCGCACCACGAAAGACGTGGTGGCCGCGAGGCCCAGAACGCCGATCGTGAAGACCAGAAGGGCGACGATGAGCTCGATGATCGTGAAACCGCCGGCAGTCGCCGGCCTGGGAGTCCGGCCGTTCATCACTTCACCAGTTGGCCGAGGGGAAGGATGTCCAGGCCGTCGCTGTACGAGCCCTGGACGAACGTGAGCCTCTCGATCGAGCTGAAGGAGTTGCAGTCCGTGACCGCGAAGCCGCGCGGTCCCATGCAGAGCTCGAGCGAGTTGCCCTGGATATCGATCCCCATCTCGCCGGAGAAGTGGACCGTCTCGAGTTGGATGCCGTCCCGCACCACCGTCACACTGTCGGCGCCGGTGTCGACGACCAGCCGGGTCATGGTCCCGCTTTCGATCGCTTGAGCGCGGGCTCGCGCATGGAGGCTCTCGAACACCAGGCGGCCCTGCTCGGCCGCGTAACGGCTGGTGATGGCCCCGAAGGTGCGCGTCGAGATGACGATGATCACCGCCGCGAGGGAGATGACCAGCAGCGCCTCGACCAGCGTGAAGCCTCTGGAGTTCGTCATGGAACGGGAGATCGGGGATTCGTTACCTGCGGGCGATCCCCTCTCTTGCGACAACTGTGCCGATGCGGTTTGTGGCTACATACGGCCGCATCTCGGCCATTCGGACCCCCGGAGGCGGCTACACTGTATCCGATTCGGAAAAGAAGTTCAGGGGTCCTTAGGAGGTGGTTTCAACCCCGTTTGGCACCGTCCAGGTCGGTCAGCGTCTGCCGGATCAGCCAGACGTGCCGGCGATTGTGGGCGGTGAGCACGACGAACCAGCTGAACGCCGGGGCTCTCAGGAGCTTCATGAACGGAGACGCCATGCGGATCGCGTCGAGATCGAGACCCTCCGCCTCGCGTAACAGCGCCAGCAGGCGTTCCTGAAGGTCCTGGAAGACCGCCAGCGTCGGTTCGGGCGCCAGTTCGGCATCGGGCTGCATGGCGGCCAGCGTCTTCACCTTCATCTTCACGGGCGGCTCCATCGAGGCCGCGAAGAAGCGACCGATGACGCTGCCGCGGAAGGGCCCCGCACCCCTGCGGCCGGCCGCACGGCCCGAGGCCACGGCCGACTCGAGCGCAGCCAGATACCCGCGATTGACCTTCGCGAGGTGATCGACGTGCTCGACGGCCGACCACTTGCCGCTCGGCGGACGCTGCATGAGCCGTGCGTCTTCGGTCGCCTGGAAGAGCGACGCGAGTTCCTCGGACTGCTCCTCGATGTCGAGGCGGAGATCGGCGGTCGCTCGCGGTGGGTCCTTCTTCGCGTGGTGAGCCATCGGCGGGTCGGTCTCCGGTTCGGTGGTGTCTGTTCGGGGGACTACGTACTTTAAACCTTCTGCCCACCCGACGCCCCGACCCCTCCTGCATGCTCTCGCGGCTCCGCTC
>JAHHMJ010000443.1 GCA_018678395.1 Gemmatimonadota bacterium
AGCCCACACCACACCGGCGAGCGAGAAGGCGCCCCACCCGGCGCACAGCCAGGCGCACTCCCGGGTCCGCCGGGTGCGCGACCTCCGGGCGGAGCGCAGCAGGAAGAAGACGCTGGCGCCCACCACCGGTACCACACCGGCGGCCAGGATCGCGGCGGTGGCGCCGAAGTCGCGCGTGGCCGAGTTGGCGCCGACCAGCACCGAACCGAAGAGCAGAGAGAGCCACCACGCCCCGGGCAGCACGGCCCGCTGAGCGCCCACGACGGCGACCACCACGGCCACATTGGATCCACCCGTGAGGGTCTGGTAGACCCACTCAGGCTCGATCCACGGCAGACCGTGCTTGAAGGCTCCGAGCCCCGTAGCGAGCGCCATGCCGACGAAGAAGACCGGCCAACCGGGCACGGCGCGCCGCGCGAGGATCCGGGCAGCGATGACGCTCTGGGCCGCGAGCATCAGGTTGGTGACCACGCTCGCCGGATTGTGGAGCGGTAGTCCCAGGACCGACACGACCGGACCTCCGCCCGGCACCATCGGGAGGAACTGCACGGGGGCGGTGGCCTGAATCGCGACCACGGACAGGGAGATCATCGGACGTCCCCCTGCCTACGACGCCACTCCGCCACGGCCGCCGGAAGCCCCTCCCGGGGGTGCAGTTGGGGGTTCCACCCCAACTCGGTCCGGGCCCGGGCGGACGAGAAGGGGTTGTCCCGGGTCAGCATGGAGAGCATGCCGGGAGCGTGACGGGCCAGTTCACCACGACCGGACACGACGAGTCCCATCTGCAGCACGCCGAACCCCATGCGAGCCAGGGGGCCGGGAACCGGAATCAGCCGCACGGGGGTCTCCAGACCCTCGGCAGCCCACTCCGCCATCTCGCGGACCGTGACCGGGAAGTCGTCCGTCAGGTGATAGATGCGCCCCCCGGCCTGCGGCGATCGTGCGGCCAGGATCATGCCCCGGGCGACCGCATCGCCGTGGACGAGCGTCATCCGGGCCCGGCCGGCGTCGGGCAGAGGCAGGATACTGCGGGACAGCACGGTGCCGAGTCGCGGAATGAACTGGCGGTCGCGCAGGCCGTACATGACGGGCGGACGAACCACCACGCCGTGCATCGTTCCCCGGGCGTGGGCCTCCAGGACCACCCGCTCCGCCTCCTGCTTGGAGCGCCCGTACGCATCCTCGGCGGGCAGTTCGGGCAGGGGGCACGTCTCGTCGGTGGGGTGCGGGAAGAAGCGGTGCCGGCCGAAGACGGCGGTGCTGCTCACGTGCACCATGCGCGCACCGGCCTCGCCCGCTGCCTCAGCCAGGGCGCGGGTGCCGTGCACATTGCCCCGGCGGAAGGTCTCCCAGTCGCCGCCGGCGCCGATGACCGCCGCGGCATGGTAGACCTCGTCACACCCCCGGGCGGCAGCACGAAGGCTGATCGGGTCCAGCAGGTCTCCTCGAGCCAGATCGACGTTCTGCCGCGCCAACCACGTTGCGCGTGAGGGCTCCCGGACCAGGGCGCGGACCTCCGTGCCCTCGGCGAGAAGGCGCTCGACGACGTGGGAGCCCAACATGCCCGTGGCGCCTGTCACGAGGGCTCTCATGGGACGAGCTCCGGCGCGACATCGGCCACCGGTGGCGCCTGTGGCAGCGCGAACGCCACCACGTAGTCTCCGAGCCGGCTCTTCAGACCCGCGTGTCCACCCGCGTTGATCACCAGAAACTGCCGCCCGCCGTCCCGCACCCGATACGTCATGGGCGTGGACTGGCCGGATGCGGGCAACTCGGCCTCCCACACCTTCTCTCCGGTCTCCACGTGGAAGGCGCGGAGCCGGCTGTCCATGGTCGCCGCGATGAAGGCCAGGTCACCCGTCACGACCGCCCCACCGAGGTTCGGCGACCCCCACGCCTCGGGTGTGGGGATCCGAACCATGTCGCGCATGGTGCCCAGCGGCCGCTCCCAGAGGAGTTCTCCCGTCCCGGTATCCACGGCGTGGAGCATCCCCCAGGGCGGCGGGCTGCACGGAAGCATGATGGGCGAAAGCAGGGGCGACCGTTCGGCCGCATACGGCGCCGGCGTCTGGAGCCCCAGCGTCGACACCTTGCCTCCACCACCAGACTGCTCGTCTACCTGATCCGCCGGGATGAGTCGGGCGACCATGGCCATGCGGTTGGTGTTGGTGATGAGGATGCGACGATCGGCGTCGTGCGCCATCCCGCCCCACTCCATCCCGCCGACGAACCCGGGATAGGCGATGCTCCCCTCGACGGAAGGGGGCGCGAACACCTCGGACGGCATGGAGGCGATGGCGTCCCGGCAGGCCGCCCGGTCCCAGGGCGTCAGTCCCCAGGCGTCGTCCGGCTCCAGCCCCAGCGGATGAAGGGGTTCCGGGAGCGTGGGGAACGGCTGCGTGGGCCACGGCACCTCACCGGCCACGGCGCTGCCGGGCACGGGACGTTCCTCGATGGGAAAGAGCGGCTCGCCCGTGAGCCGGTGGAAGAAGAAGAGGAAGCCCATCTTGGTGGCCAGCGCCACCGCGGGCACGGTCTCTCCGTCGTGCTCCATATCCAGAAGCATGGGGGGCGCCGGCAGGTCGTAGTCCCAGAGGTCGTGATGAACGGCCTGGAAGTGCCAGGCCACCTCACCCGTGGATCCGCGCAGTGCCACCAGCGAGTTGGCGTAGGTGTTGTCACCCGGGCGCAGCCCACCCCAGTGGTCCGGGCTGGCGCTCCCGGTGGGGACGAAGACCAGGTCGTGCTCGGGATCCGGCGTGATGGTGGCCCAGGTGTTGGCAGCACCGGCCGTGAGGGTGCGGCCGTCGGACAGCGTGCCCGTCACGCCCACGAGTGGCTCGAAGCTCCACAACTGCTCACCGGTGCGGGCGTCGAACGCCTGGACCGCTCCACTCGGGGCCTCCACGGCCCGACCGTCGAAGATGCTCGACCCCACGATGACGCGTCCGTTCAGGACGGCCGGAGGGGCGGTCTGCTTGTAGTGGCCGCGCTGTTCGCCGGTGGCCCGATCGACGTCCAGCGCCAGATCGAGCTCGCCGCTGACGCCGAAGTCCGCGCACCGCGCCCCGGTCTCGCCGTCCAGCGCGAAGAGGCGGGCGTCGAAGCTGGCCAGGAAGATTCGCCTTCGGCAGGGCGCGTCTCCCGGGGCGGCCTCGTCGAGCCAGGTCGCCAGGCCCCGGTTCGTGACCATCATGTGGACGCGATCGGACCGGTCCAGCCCAGAATCGAAGGCCCAGACCTCCGCCCCCGTCTCCGCATCGAGGGCGATGACCCGCGAGTACGGCGTCGAGACGTAGAGGAGCCCGTCGACCATGAGCGGGGTGGACTGGAAGGCAGTGCCGGCCCGGCCATCGGCGTTCGGACTCACGTCTCCGGTGCGGTACGTCCACGCCACCTCGAGGCCGCGAACGTTGGCCGAGGTGATGTCCCGCAGGGACGAATAGTGGGCGCCCCCCGTCCCGTCCGGGTGCGCCCATTCGGCTGCGAGACCGGGCTCGGGGATGGGGACGGCGACGGGCCGGGGTGCGGCCTGAACGATGTAGCGTCCCGTCGGGATGCCCCCGACGACGATCAGGACGGAAAGAGCAAAGGTCCGACCTCGGTGCGGGGAGCGCGTGGACACGGCCATGTCCGGGCCTCCTCGGGAAGTGGGTCACGGGTGTGACTCCACGTTGCCCAAGTCCCGGCTCGGCCGGCCTACGTTCGGCTGCGTAGTCTGCGGCGCGAGGCTACGTAGGACACGGCGAGGGTGGCCGTGCACGTCCAGCGCGTCGTCGGCGTCGGCCGCGTGGGCGGTGGTCAGACGGGCAACCGACTGGCCGTGGCGCCCGCGCGATCTTCGCGGGTCCACCCCCTCTCAATCCCGGGGCGCGACGACGCCTTCCGCTCGACCCACCACTTCCTCGTAGATCTCTTCGAGGCCCACGGGTTTTAGTCGCGCGAACCGGGAGCCGAAGAAGAACCCGAGGCCCACGTACGAGGTCACGCTGAGCCCGATGATCAGTATGCCGAGGGGTACGGATCCGACGAACGAACCTCCGAAGCCGAACGCGATCCCGTAGACGATGACGGCCTGCCCCGCGCCGATGATCAGGTAGGCCAACGTCACGCCGAGGAAGTACGACGACCCTCCCAGCGGCGACAGCAGGAGACGCTTGAGCGTGTTCCGTTCCCGCTCGGCGACGAGGGTCGCAATCGGCCCGCCCAGGCAGCTGAAGAACAGGGCTGCCCCGATGAGAATGCCGGGAGCCATGAAGTTGAAGGCGTTGGCGGTGCCGCCGGCGCCCTCGGCGTAGATCAGCCCGAACAGCAGGAGCATCAGGGCCGGAAAGAGCGCCCAGGCCACCAGGCTGCGACGCGACGACCACTGCTCGGTCAGGATCCTGCGGGCCACGGTAAGGGCAAGCGCTCGGCCTCCGTGTCGGGGGTGCGCGTCGCCTGGCCGTCGAACGTGCGGGCGTCACAATGCCGCGCCCGCCGCGAGGCGGCAACCCGATCGAAGCGACACGATGTCCGGTGACCTCGAAGCATGGGTCGGGGGCCCCTTCGCCGTTGACGCGGCGACGCGCTTGATGCATCGTAGTGAACGCTTCGTTCAATCGTTCACTACTGAGGCACTACGCCCGCCGCATGCCCAAGATCACCCGCGAGGAGATCCTCGCCGTCTTTCGACGCCTCGTGGCCCGCTACGGTCTCGACCGGGTCACCATGAAGGAGCTCGCGCGGGAAGCCGGCGTGAGCGTCGGCACGATCTATCGGCACTTCGAGAACAAGGAAGCACTCGTCTCCTCGATCGAGGAGACGTGGCTCGGGCACGTCCGCGCCCGCAATTCGCAAATCCTCGAGCGTGAGGGGGCGGCGGAGCCCAAGCTCTACGACCTGGTCGTCGTCCACGCCGCCCGGCTCAGCGAGATCGTCCGCACCGACCAGGCGGTCTTCGAGATGCTCGTGGGGTCGGTGCGCCTCCGCTACATCGATCACGACGTGGTCGACACCCGCCGACGCATTCTCGACGAGATGAGTACGGCCGCGGCCACGATCCTGGCCGAGGGAACCGCGCAGGGCGACCTCGACGTTTCCGATCCGAGCGACGCGGCCCACCACTTCGTCGAGGGCTTCGCCGAGTACTTCTCGCCCAACGCCATCGTGAGCCGCCCCCACGCCCGCGTGGTGGAGGGGCTGGAGGGCATGTTCGAGTTCCTGATGCGGGGCATCCGCGCCCGCTGAGGCGCATGGCCCCCTGCGCGAGAGAGTCCTCTCCATGATCACAGACAACCCGACCTCGACCCACGTGGACGTCCGGTCCCTCACCAAGACGTTCCGGACCGACGCCGGCTCGTTCACGGCGCTCGACGACGTCGATCTC
>JAHHMJ010000496.1 GCA_018678395.1 Gemmatimonadota bacterium
ATCGCTCTGGCGTGGGCCATCGCTCTGGCGTGTACCCTCGCGGTGACGTTGACCGGCTCCGGGGCCGCCGCCCAGATCCCCACCCTCCCCGACAGCGTCGAGCAGGCGATCGTGGGTGTGCTGATCGACGATAGCGACGGCCGACCGATCCCGGCCGCGTCGGTGACGCTCCTGCGCGGGCCGAGCACCCTGAGCACGGTCACGACCGACGATGAGGGGCGCTTCCGCATGCCGGTCCCCCTCCCCGGCTTCTACCGCCTCGGCGCCTCGCGAATCGGGTACGTCCCCACCGAGTCGCAGCTGCTGGAGATCGAGACGGGGGTGATCCTCACGGTCGAGTACCGGATCCTCCCCGACGCCATCCTGATGGAGCCGATCCTGGTCACCGCGCGCAGCGACCAGGGACGCTCGATCTTCGAGGACCGGCGCCAGGAATGGGGACGGGGCCTCTACCTGACGCCGGAGATGGTGGACTCGATCAACCCTCGCCATCACCCGGGCGAGGTGTTCCGGGGCCAGGAAGACGTCTGGCTGTCCTGGGGCACGGCGCGGGTATCATCGGGGGCCTGGGCCCCCGTGCCCCGCGTGCGCACGTATCGCGGCTACGGATGCCTGAAGTACATGGTCGATCGGGTCCCCGTGCGACCGGACGCGACCTGGTCGAGCTTTCCGCTCGACGGCCTGCTCCCCCAGGACATCGTCGCAGTCGAGATCTACCGATACGTCGGCGAAGCGCCGCCCGAGCTGCGCAGGTTCGCCACGGCCGGCGACGCCGCGATGTGCGGCCTGGTGGTCTTCTGGACGCACGCCGGGTGGTGAGCCGGTGAGGCTCGGCCGCTGGACGGCCGCGCGAGTATCGGCGTCGTGCGCTTGCCCACGGCGATACCGGACCGCCAATTGGGGGCGCCGGCACGAGGCCGGTAGCCGTAGCCCCCTGAAGAGTACGCCAGGAGTCCTCTGCCCATGCGCCGACGTCTTCGTCCGTCCGCACTGTCTCGCCTCGTCCCCCTGACCCTCGGGCTCGCGCTCGCGGCCGCGGTGCCGGTTTCGGCTCAGATGCCCCGGCAGGTGGAGTCGCCCCGACCCCTCGGTTGGGTGGGCGGCCCGGGATCGGCCAACTACGAACTCGCGTCGCGGTGGGCGCCGTACCGCATGAACGAGCTGGTCTACAGCACGTCGGTGTCGCCGCGGTGGATCGAGGGAGGGGAGTCGTTCTGGTACGAGTACGAGACCTCGGAAGGCACCTTCCACTGGATCGTCGATCCGTCGACCGGTTCGAAGCGCGCGATCTTCGATCGGGATCGCCTCGCCGCGGAGATCACCCGCATCACCGGCGATCCCTACGAGGCCCGGCACCTGCCGATCCGCAGCATCCGCTTCATCGACGGCAACACGCTCCGCTTCGAGGTGGAGTCCTCTCAGGACGAAGAGGTCGACGAGGACGACGAAGACGAGGTCGACGAGGACGAGCAGGAGGAAGAGGGTCGCGACCGCAGCAGTACCGAGAAGAAGGTCCACTACTTCGAGTACACGGTCTCGACCCGCACGCTCGTCGAACTGGACGAGGCACAGCACCCGGACAATCACCCGTCGTGGGCGAGCGTGTCACCCGACGGTGCCACCGTGGTCTTCGGCAAGCACCACGATCTGTGGATGATGACCGGTGACGACTACGCTCGCATTCTCGAAGCACGGCGCGGCAAGAGCGGAGAAGAAGCCGACTCCGCCGAAACCGACGTCGAGGTCGACGAGGTCCGCCTGACGGAGGACGGCGTCGAACACTACGGCTGGTACAACGTGGGTCGCGGCGACACGGACGACGAGAAGGAAGAAAAGGTCGACGACCGCCGCAGAGCCCCCATCTCCTGGTCCAGGGACTCCCGGCGGTTCGCGCTCGTCCGGTCCGACCAGCGCGAGGTCGACGAGTTGTGGGTCATCCACTCGGTCGGCAACGACCGTCCCGAGCTGGAGACCTACAAGTACGACATGCCGGGCGAGGAGAACGTCACCCAGAACGAGGTGTGGATCTACGACCTCGAGACGCGCGAGACGGTCCAGGTCGACGACGATCCGTGGAAGGACCAGTCGATGTCCGTGCTGTCGGACCAGCAGTTCGTCTATCCGGACTCCGACGAGCCGCGCCGATCGGTGTGGCTGTCCGACGACTCCGACGAGCTGTGGTTCATGCGGCTGAGCCGGGACCGGCATCGCACCGACGTGATCGTGGCCGACGCGGCGACGGGCGAAGTGCTGCGCACGGTCGTCGAGGATCGCATGAACACCTACATGGAGACCGCGCCGATCGTGAAGCTGGCCGGCGGTGACTTCCTGTGGTGGTCCGAGCGGGACGGGTGGGCCCACATCTACCGCTACGGGGCCGACGGCACGGTGCGGGGACGGCTCACCGAGGGCCCCTTCTCCGTGCAGTCCATCCTCGGCGTCGACGAGTCGACCGGGTCGGTGTTCTTCATGGCGGCGGGCCGAGAAGAGGGGCAGGACCCCTATTACCAGCACCTCTACCGCGTCGGTCTGGACGGGTCGGGGCTCCGGCTCATGAACCCGGGCGAGTTCGACAGCCGCGTGTCGAGCAGCGAGTCCCGCGGCTTCTTCGTCGAGAACCACTCCCGCGTGAACACGGTGCCGACCTCACGGGTGCTGAACGCCCGTGGTGATGTCGTGGTCGAGCTGGAGGAGGCCGACTTCTCGCAGCTGATGGCCGCGGGGTACCAGTTTCCCGAACCGTTCACGGTGAAGGCCGACGACGGCATCACGGATCTGTACGGCGTCATGTACCGGCCGTTCGACTTCGACTCGACCGCCGTCTACCCGATCGTCGAGTACGTGTACCCGGGGCCGCAGACCGAATCCGTCTCGAAGGCGTTCTCGACCAACCGCTACGAGGTCGGCCTCGCCCAGTTCGGGATGGTCGTGATCACGATCGGGAACCGCGGTGGGCATCCGTCCCGCAGCAAGTGGTACCACAACTACGGGTACGGGAACCTCCGCGACTACGGCCTGGCCGACAAGAAGGCCGCGGCCGAGCAGCTGGCCGACCGTCACGACTTCATCGACCTGGAGCGCGTGGGCATCTACGGCCACTCGGGCGGCGGATTCATGAGCACCGCCGCGATGCTCGTCTATCCGGACTTCTTCAAGGTGGCGGTGTCGTCGGCCGGGAATCACCAGAACGACATCTACAACCGGTGGTGGTCGGAGACGCATCACGGGGTGAAGGAGGTCGTCGACGACGAGGGCGAGGTCACCTTCGAGTACGACATCGACGGCAACGCGGAACTCGCCGCCAACCTGAAGGGCCACCTGCTCCTCACGACGGGCGACGTCGACAACAACGTCCACCCCGCCAACACCTATCGCATGGCCGAAGCGCTGGTCCGTGCAGGAAAGCGGTTCGACTTCTTCCTGTTCCCGGGACAGCGGCACGGATTCGGCAACATGAGCGATTACTGGTTCTGGCTGCGCGCGGAGTACTTCGTGAAGCACCTGCTCGGAGATCCGCACTGGAACGTCGACATCCTGCCGCTCCAGGGAGAGCGTCCACGGTCGCGGTGAGAAGGTCCGGTGCGGGCGCACGCGACCGCCGGTCCACGGCGCCCAGGCAACCGTCGCACCCCGGCGCCCCGTCGAACCGTCGGATGTCCACCCCATTCCACGATGCGAGAATCGAGTTCATGACCCGCACTCCAGCGATCAACCGCACCCCCTGGGCCCTCGCGAGCGTGCTCTCGCTCATCGCCCTTCCCTCCGGCGCGCAGGAACACGCCCTCGACGCGCCGCAGGCGACGCATCCCGAAGCCTTCGCCGTCGTGAATTCGGTGCGGGAGATGCCGGACGGTCGCGTGATGGTGGCCGACCCCCTCTCGCGCGTGTTCGTGGTCCTCAGCGCCGATCTCCAGCGTGCCGACACCCTCGGGCGACTCGGCGGCGGCCCCGAGGAATACCGCCAGCCCGACGCGGTGTGGCCGCTGCCCGGTGACAGCACCCTCCTCGTCGACCTGGGCAACAGCCGGCTGACCGCGGTGGGACCCGATGGCGGCTTCGGGCCCACACGGCCCATCGCGCAGGGAGAGGGTGGCCCGATGGCTCCGCCGGCGATCGCGATTCCGGCGGGCGTGGACGCCGCCGGTCACATCTACTTCCAGGGCATGCCCGGCATGAGCCCGTCGGGCCCGTCCGATACCGTGCCGATTCTTCGACTCGCGCCCGGAGGCGGACCCGAGCCGGTCGCGCGGGTGAAGACCCGGTCGTTCAGCCGGACGACGTCGGGCGGCGCCAACGAGCAGAACGTCTCGATCTCGCCGATCCCCCTGTCGGCCACCGACGTCTGGGCGGTGGCGCCGGAGGGCTCGGTGGCGATCGCGCGCGTGGGTGGGCTGGGGGTGGTCTGGGTGGGGGGGGAGTGTTTTTTTATTATAGTGCTGGCGGTCGAGATG
>JAHHMJ010000236.1 GCA_018678395.1 Gemmatimonadota bacterium
AGAGCGGGTCGAGGCCCCCCTCACGCATGACCGTGATCCACATGTCGATGTCGTTGTCGCGCATCGCGACCGGCAGCACGTGATCGAACTTCTCGGCCCGGATGGTGCACATGCGCTCCCACCGGCTCCGGGCCTCCTGGGCCTCGAGCGCCGGGGCGAGTACCATGACACAGAGGCCCGCCAGGGCGATCGTCCGGATCGTCGAGAGGGGATACCGTAGAGAGGCGGGAAGTGGTGGACTCGAGGGCACGGGCGGCTCCGGTTGGCTTCGTGAGAAGTGCCCGGCCAAGAAAGCACCTGATCCGACCCCGGGCCAGCCCGCCCGCCACCTTCGCGAGACCGATGACGTCACCACGCTGCTTCTGGGTACCCGACGGCGACGCCCTCTACCGGGCCTACCACGACGACGAGTGGGGCATGCCGGTCGGCGACGACACGCGGCTCTTCGAGAAGCTCAGTCTCGAGGGCTTCCAGGCCGGGTTGAGCTGGCGCACGATTCTCGGCAAGCGCGACGAGTTCCGGCGCGCCTTCGCGGGTTTCGATATCGCGTCGGTGGCGGATTTCGGCGGCGAAGACGTCGGGCGCCTGCTCGGAAACGCCGGTATCGTCCGTCACCGTGGCAAGATCGAAGCGACCATCCACAACGCGGCTCGGGCGCTGGACATCATCGACGAGTTCGGATCACTCGCCGCGTACTTCTGGCGATTCGAGCCCGAGGCCGAGACTCGACCCCGTCACCTGACCGAGACGGTGCTGCGGACGATGGCCGTGACTCCGGAGTCCAGGGCACTGTCGAAGGACCTGCGGAAGCGCGGCTGGAAGTTCGTGGGCCCGACCACGGTCTACGCCTTCATGCAGGCGATGGGACTCGTCAACGACCACGAAGAGGGATGCGCGGCGAGGGCGCGCATCGAGGCCGCGCGCGACGCCTTCGATCGTCCCCGCTGAGTTCAGCCCCGGGGGGCGTCACCCGCCGGCGTCACCCGCCGCCGTCGCCGCGTCCTTCCAGCACCTGGACGGCGTAGTATCCGCGCTGGATGGCGAGGTCGACCTCTCCTTCCTCGAGCGCGCGCCGCGCCCCGGTGAGCAGCCGTTCGCCGCGCGACATGGACCGGGGATCGAGCATCTCACCGACGGTCGCGCGCATGAGCGCCTGATCCGCCCGGGAGATCAGCGTTCGCGCGACGGCCCGGGGTCCGAGAGCCCGGATCCGGTCCGAGGCCTGGAGTCCGGCCGTCAGCGCGCGGTCGAATCGTCCCGCATCCAGGGCCGCACGCGTGTCTTCGATGAGGGACCGCACCTCTTCCAGCCGCGGCACGAGGTCGGTCGGCACATCCTCGATCCGACCCAGGTCGCGGCCCACCTCGAAGAGCGGCTGCAGTGTCGAGGCCACTCCCCCGCTCCCCAACGCGTCGTGGAGCGCCGGCGTCGCCTGGCGGATCGCCTCGTCGCGAGCCCCGCGTCCCAGGTCCTCGTCCTCCTCTTCCCATCCCGCGACCCAGGCGTCGAGCACCGGCCCGAGTTCGTCGCGGACGTCGGCACGGACGGCGAGCTCGGCCAGGGAGGGCAGTTCGACCGGCACCGCGACCGCCGGGGCCGTCTCCAGGGAAACGAGAGACGCCAGGGGGTCGGACGGGGCATCTCGACACCCGGCCGACCCGATCGCGAGCGCCGCCACGATCGCGGCGGACACGTGGCTGCGGGACAGCCTCGTCGAGAGGCGGGGGAGGGATTGGAAACGGCGCGACATCATGCCTCGAACCTAGGGGATCGGACCGTGGACGAGCAATCGTCCCCGATAACTCCAGCAAGCCGTGTGCCGCACCCCCGCATCGCTTGACCCTGCACCGGCCCACGGGTAGCTTCGCGAACTGTCCTCCGGGGACCATTCGTGCCCCGGAAAACCCGCCGGAAACACCCCCGAGGTCGCCCATGTCCGAGAAGGTTCTCGTCCGCTACCAGGTGCAGGACAAAGTCGCCATTCTGACGCTCGACGATGCGCCGGCGAACACCTACACCTACGAGATGTTCAAGCAGTTCGACACCGCCGTCCTCAAGGCCCGCATGGACAACGATGTCGAGGTGATCATGATCACCGGAGCCGGCGACAAGTTCTTCTCGGCGGGTGCCGACATCTCGATGCTCAACGAGGCGGACCCGACGTTCAAGTACTACTTCTGCCTCCACGCCAACGAGACGCTCAACCGTCTCGAGCACACCCCCAAGCTCACGAGCGCGGCGCTGAACGGGCACACCGTCGGCGGCGGACTCGAGATCGCCATGGCGGCCGACCTCCGCATCGCCCGCAAGGGCGGCGGCAAGATGGGGCTGCCCGAGGTCAATCTCGGGGTGCTTCCCGGCACCGGTGGCACGCAGCGCCTCTGCCGCATCGTGGGCAAGTCGCACGCGATCGAGATCATGATCGACGGGGCGCTCTTCGACTTCGACGAGGGCATGGACAAGAACCTCGTGAACCAGGTGATCGAGGCCGAGTCCAGCGACGATTTCAAGGCTCAGGCACTCGAGTACGCCAAGCAGTTCACCACGCCGCACAAGGCGTCGAAGGCGGTCGGCAACATCAAGCGCTCCGTGCAGACCGGTATCGGGCTGCCCTTCGAGCAGGCGCTCACGGTCGAGCGCGAGCTGCAGCAGCAGCTCTTCCAGAGCAAGGACGCCAAGGAAGGCATCTCGGCCTACGTCGAGAAGCGGAAGGCCGAATTCTCGGGGAGCTGAGGCGGTGACCGATTCGATTCGTTCTCGCCTCTGGATCCACAACGAAGCGGTCGACGCGGCCTCGGGCGAGACATTCGACACCGTGAACCCGGCCACGGGTGCGACGCTCGCGTCCGTGGCCCGGGGTTCGGCCGTCGACATCGACCGGGCGGTGGCTTCGGCCCGCGAGGCGATGGCCTCGAAGGCGTGGGGCCGCATGAACCCCCACAAACGGTCCGCGTTGCTCTGGAAACTCGCGGATCTGATCGAGGCCAACGCCGACGAGCTGGGGGCCCTCGAGACCCGGGACAACGGCAAGCCGTACTTCGAGTCGCGGAAGGTCGACCTGCCCTCGGTGGTCGAGAACTTCCGCTACTTCGCGGGGATGGCCGACAAGATCGGCGGGGAGACGATTCCGGTCTCGGGCCCCTTCCTGAACTACACCCTTCGCGAGCCGGTCGGGGTCGTCGGGATCATCGTGCCGTGGAACTTCCCTCTGTCGCTGGCGGCCTGGAAGGTGGCTCCCGCGCTCGCGTGCGGGAACGCGGTAGTACTCAAACCGGCCGAAGAGACGCCGCTCACGGCCATCCGCCTCGGCGAACTCGCGGCCGAAGCCGGCTTCCCCCCGGGCGTGCTCAACGTGGTGCCGGGTTTCGGCGAGGAGGCCGGCGCGGCTCTGGTCGCGCACCCGGACGTCGACGCGATCGCGTTTACCGGATCGACCGAGGTCGGGCGTATCGTGGCGCGGTCCGCGGCGGACACGCTGAAGAAGGTGTCGCTCGAACTCGGAGGGAAGTCGCCCAACATCATCTTCGCCGATGCCGACATGAAGGCGGCGA
>JAHHMJ010000321.1 GCA_018678395.1 Gemmatimonadota bacterium
TCCTCGGTGGAGAGATCGAGCCAGGCCTGCTTCGGGGGCCAGAGTTCGATGGTGTAGTACATGGCGCGGTGTCCCAAGACGGGGAGGGGGAGGGCCCGGGGGCACCCCCGAGCCGGCCCCGGGGGTGAACAGCACGAAAGGTGGGTCGGTGCCCGGGAGGCCGCCATGGTGCCGGGCGGCGGGGCCCCGCCGGCTGGAGCCCCGCGCTCCCATTCGCCGCTCGCCGATACCTGGACGTGTGCTCATCGTACCTCACCCGGCGAAGGTCAGCGTGATCGCGAAGTCGAAGAACCAGGCCGATGTGAGCTTGAACACCACTACGGCGAACCCGGGGATGAGCACGAGCCCGTTCTGAATCTGACTCGTCGTCTCGCTCTCGACGGTTCCGTCGGGATGCTTCCGTTGAACCTGGAGATCACTCAGCGCCACGTTGTCGCGCCCCTCGATCTCGATCTCGATCTGGTCCGGCGACGGTGCACCGGCGGGGAGCGTTGCACCCTCCAGGTCCACCTCGATGCTGCCGTTCTGACCCAGTCCGAACACACCGCGGGCGGGGTCCACGTAGACCTCTCCGGTGAAGGTCATCGGCACGCTTCCCACCGCGTTGCCGTCTTCGAGCAGAGGAATCGTCTGGGTGCCGTTGATCACGACGGAGCCGTTTCTCTGTACCGCGCCGTAGTCGAGCCCGATACGCCGCTGCTGCGTCGAACCGTTGCAGCTGATCTGGAACTCCAGCCTCCCCCTCCCGCCCGCGGGTACCGCGACGTCCTTCAGGAACGAGCCGTCCACTTCCTGACAGTTGGCGCCGTCGGGTCGCACCAGCAGGATCGGATACCGACCAGGACGCACATCGGTGAACGTCCTGCTCTCGTTGGGTCCGATCGTCCCTAGGTCTTCGCCGGTTTCCACGTCGCGGACGATGAAGGACTCGGGGGCATTCGCGCCGCCGGTGACCGTGGCCACCGTCAGGCTGCCCGGGGTCGCATCGATCGTCCCGGTCACGGGAATCGATGTCGTGATCGCCTCACCCTGTAGACCGTTGAGGCCGGTGATCTCGTACGCGCTGGTGAAGGACCGATCGTTCGGGCAGATGTAGGTCACGGTCTCCTCGACGGATTCGCTCGGCTGCAGGGTGCCGAACCCGGGATCGCTGTCGATGCGCAGGGGCCCCCCGTAGTTCCGCTCCACGGCCGAGTACTGCAGGGGCCCGTCCGTGACGTTACGAATCGTGTAGGTGGCGACGACCTGCGGGCAGGGGGTCACGCCCATCGTGTGCGTGAAGTCGATGCGGGCCGGTCCGGTGATCTCGAGACCGGTCACGCTGACGACGGTCGACGCCTGCACCCCGCCTGCTACCAGCGCGGTTACGGTCGCTGTCCCGTGGCCGGTTCCCGTGACCAGGCCGCCGCCGTCGACGGTGAGCACAGTCGGACCGGAGCTGGTCCAGGTGACGTCATGCCCCGTGAGCACGTTGCCGTCGGCGTCCTGGATCGTCGTTCCGAGCTGCGTCGACATCCCCGCGGTCACGACCGCGGGCGGGTCGGGGACGACGGCAATGGAGGCCGGCGCCGGACCGAACTCCCACAGCAGCCATCGGCGGACACTCTCGCCATCGTCGATTCGCTCGGCCGGGGTGGCCGCGACCATGCGGTCCCAGAGCCGCTCCAGCTCCGCGGGAAACCGGCGCCCGATGTCGTTGGTCTCCAGGTCCGCCGCGATGTCGCCGTTCGGATCACTGGTCCAGGGCCAGTCGCCTCCGTGCTTCCGGGCGGCATAGTTCACGACGAACTCGGGAATCCAGGCCTTCTCGTTGACCGACGCGTTGGCGGCGAAGTGCCGGAAGCGGCCTTCACCCTTGAAGAGCTTCTCCGTGAAGCCCGTCAGATCCTGGGGCTCCGGGATGAAACGGTTGCCCAGCGTCGACTGGCCGTCGATCAGCCAGGAGCGGTAGAAGTCGTCGAGGATGAACAGGTCGACGAGGTCGTCCGTCACGGCGTCGATGAACGCGGTCTTGTCGGTCTGCTGCGCCAGATTCACGTCGATGACGCGCTGCACCACCCGGGACCAGCGGTCGAGGACGGTGAGGTCGCCCTGCGCCTCCAGCGCGTCCCAGTAGGTGATGAAGTCCAGCCGGTCCTGCGGCCCCGACCGCGCGGGGCCGGCGCCCATTGCAGGCGCGGGAAGCGGTGCTCCACCGGGACGCGCGTCCAGAATGAGCTGAAGCGGTGTGTCGCTCGACGGGTCCGAGATCCACGCCCAGACCCGGACACCATCGACCCCCAGGACGGAGACGTCGGACGCGGCGATGCGGTTGTCGCCTCCGACCGTGCCGCCGGAGTCCGCTCGCAGGGCGATCGTCGGACCCGCCGGCCGTCCAGCGGCGTCGAGCAGCGTCAGGTCGACGGTGGCCTGCGGCTGGTTCAGCCGGACGACGGCTCCGACGAGCCCGGACACGTCCGTTCCTCCGAACGCGGCCTGGGGCACCAGGGTGAGGGTATCTCCGACCACCGGCGCGAACCAGGCGAGTACGGGGTCCATCTCGACCGTGAGCGAGGCCGTGCCGGAGACCCCGCCGGTCGTAGCCGTCACGGTCGTCGCGCCGGAGCTCAAGGCGCGGACGACTCCCTCTGCGCTCACCTCGGCTACCGCCGGATCGCTCGACGTCCAGGTGAAGGCGGCGCTGCCGAGCACCGATCCGTCCGAGGTTCGAGCGGCTGCCGACAGCACGAGGGAATCCCCCGCGACGAGACTGACCGTCGAGGGCGTCACCGCGACCGCCGTCGGTACGGGGTCCACCTCGAGTTGCGTAGGGGTGGGTTCGGACCCGCAGGCCCAGCCGGCGAGGAGCACGAAGAGGAGGAGCAGGCGGCCAAGGCGGTCTGTGTACGCGGACATCGGGAATCTCCGGGCGTCTGGATCGAAGGTCGGTGCGGGTCTGGACCCGCTCCTGTCCCTGAACGCACCAGATCGGCCCGAATGCGATCATCGGGACTTTCCAGACGACCGGTGGCGTTGAACGTTGACCTCAGGTCCGTAGACGATTCCTGCTCCTTCGGCCCCCCGTGCGGTATGGCTCAGACAGAGGACGTGACGCGCCTTCTGGAGGCGGTGAACGGGGGAGACACCGGAGCCGCGGACCTCCTGCTGCCCCTGGTCTACGAGGAGCTGCGTCGAATCGCCCATCGCCACATGCGCGGGGAGCGTACGGCCCACACGCTGAATACGACGGCGCTGGTACACGAAGCGTGGATCAAGTTGGCCGACCAGGAGCTCACCACCTGGCAGAACCGACTGCACTTCTTCGGCGTCGCGTCGACCGCCATGCGACGGATCCTGATCAATCACGCCCGGGACCGGACCGCGGCGAAGCGGGGCGGTGGCGCACCCCACGTTTCACTCGACGAGGTCGAGCCCTTTCTCGGTGAACGGGAGGCCGAGGAGCTGGTCGCGCTCGACGAGGCCCTCGACCGTCTGGCGACCTTCAATCCGAGGGGGGCCGCCGTCGTGACACACCGGTTTTTCGGCGGCCTGAAGCATCGGGAGATCGCCGAGTTGCTGGGCACGTCGGAGGTGACCGTCCGCAGGTCGTGGACGGTCGCGAAGAGTTGGCTGCGAAAAGAGGTGCGACGGCGGCTCGGCTTCGATCCCGAGCTTCGCCTCACCTCGGGCTCGAGCTAGGCCCGCCGTGGAACCCGGGCCGATGGACGCCGAGCGATGGACGGCGGTGGAGGCGCTGGCATGGCGACTCATGGCCCTGGAGGGGGCCGAGCGCCAACGGGCCCTCGACCTGGCGAGGACGACGGATTCCGACCTCGCCGCCGAAGCCGACGCGCTCCTCACCGAGTGGAGCACCGATCCCGACTTCATGGAGGCCCCCATCGCCTCGGTGGTGGATCCGGAGGTGCGTGGCGCAGCCCCGGATGCCGCCGAACGGTGGATCGGGCCGTTCCGGATCGTCCGGCCCCTGGGACGCGGGGGGATGGGCCAGGTCTACCTCGCGGTGGAGCAGGCCGAGGGGCTTCGGCGCCATGTGGCCCTCAAGGTGCTGCGGCCCGATCTCGAGG
>JAHHMJ010000340.1 GCA_018678395.1 Gemmatimonadota bacterium
GTCCTGCCCGAGGCGGTCACCCGGAACTGGACGCTCAAGCTCTCCGCCTTCGCGATGGCGGTGTTCCTCTGGGCGGTCGTCCGGGCCGAGCCACCGGACCGCGAGGTGCTGACCGAGGTGCCCGTGATCGTCCAGATCAGCCCCCTCGAGTGGCGGCCCGCCCAGTCGCCCGAGCCGGCGACGGTGCAGGTGCGCTTCGCGGGGCCCGCCCGTCAGATCCTCGATCTCGATCGTCGCAGCGCCACGGTGCGCGTCCCACTCGAACAGATCGGGTCGAGCGATACGACGGTCGAACTCCGGCGCGACTGGGTGGTGGTCGACGGCGGCTCGGGTCTGGTCGTCGAAGACATCCTTCCCGCCTCGGTGCGCATCCTGCTCGAGCGCACCGTCCTCGAAGCCCGGCCGGTCGTGATGCCGACGGTGGGGGATCCCCCGCCCGGGTTCTCGCTCGCGGGCCCCCTGAGCGCGTCCCCCTCCGTGGTACGCGTGCGGGGACCGGCGGGGCGTCTGGCCGAGGTGGACTCCGTCCGTACGCTACCTGTCGATCTCGAGGGTCTCACCGGTGTGGCTCGCATCCGGGTCGGACTGGACACGACGGGGCTGGGCGATCTGACCTTCACGCCGATGGAGGTCGAGGTCGCGGTGCGGGCGGAGGAGTCCGCCGAACGCCTCCTCCCCCCGGTGGCCGTCCAGATCGAGGGCCCGGCGTCGGCCGGACTCGAGATCGAGCCCGATGCGATCGCGGTGTCCGTCCGCGGCCCGTCCCAGCGCGTCGCCGAGGCCGACCTGTCGGAGCTGCGATTGCGGGTTTCCGACGAGGACCTGCTCGACATCGCGCCCGGCGAGTCCCGCCGCGTGCCGGTGGTGGCCGACGGGGTTTCCGACGCCTTCCTGCGTGTTCTGCCTGCCTTCGACTCGGTAACGGTGCGGCGCCCGCCGGGAGCCCCCCCCGAGCAGCCGGACTCGGCCGCCTCGGGAGATGCGGTGAACTCCGGCGGGTCGTCCGGCGGAGGCGGGTCGTGAACGGCCCGCTCGTTCTCGGCGTCGAGACCAGCTGTGACGAGACGTCCGTGGCGGTGCTCGACGGCGAGCATCGCATTCTGGGTCACGTAATCCTCTCGCAGGACGTCCACGAGGTGTACGGCGGCGTGGTCCCCGAGCTCGCCGCGCGTCAGCACCTCGCGCACCTCGACCGCGTGGTCGACCGTGCGCTCGACGACGCCGGCGTGGGCCTCGACGCGATCGACGCCGTGGCGGCGACGGCCGGACCCGGCCTGGTCGGGGCCCTGCTCGTCGGCGTGGGCTGGGCCCGGGCTGCGGCTCGGGCGCTCGGGGTCCCGTTCGTCCCGGTCCATCACATGGAGGCGCACCTCTTCGCGCCGTCGCTCGAGTCCACAGAGGCCGAGCCGCCCTTCGTCGCTCTCCTGGTTTCCGGTGGGCACACGCTGCTGCTGTACGTCTCGGAGTGGGGACGCTACGAACTGCTCGGCGAGACGCGGGACGATGCCGCGGGCGAGGCCTTCGACAAGGTGGCCAAGCTGCTGGGACTTCCGTACCCGGGTGGGCGACCCCTGTCGGACCTCGCGCAGTCGGGCGACCCCACGGCCTTCCGGCTTCCGCGACCGATGCTTCGGCGAGACCAGAGACCGGGGACTCCGGCCTGGTACGACATGTCGTTCAGCGGCCTCAAGACCGCGGTCCTGCTCGCGCTACGGGAACTCGAGGCCGAGGGTGAGTTCGAGGCGCGCCGAGCGGATCTCGCGGCGTCCTTCGAGGCCGCGGTCGTCGACGTCCTGGTCTCGAAGACGCTTCGCGCCGTCGAAGAGCGGGGGTGCCGCCGTGTTCTGATGGGTGGAGGAGTATCGGCGAACCGTCGCCTGCGAGCCGAGATGGCCGTGCGCCTCGGGGACGGGGGCCGGGTGATCGTGTCCTCTCCGCGACTGGCCATGGACAACGGCGCCATGGTCGCGCGGGCCGGCCGCTTTCATCTCGACCGCGGCTCCGGTGCGCGAGCCGAGCCGCACGCACGACCCGACCTGCCCTTTCCCGGTCTCCGCCGCGCGGCGGACTGATCTCTTCACGACGGAGCCCCGCGGTGTTTCCCGTACTCTTCTCACTTCCCGACTGGATCCCCTTCATCGGGGGCGCCGAGGTCACATCCTTCGGCGTGATGATGTTCTTCGCCTTCGTCACGGCGGGGATCATCGCCAAGAAGGAGATGGAGCGGCTCGGCCTGGACGGAGAGAAGGCCTGGGACCTGCTCTTCATGGCCGTAGTCGGCGGCATCATCGGCGCCAAGCTCTACTACGTCTTGCTGAACTCCGACCGACTGCAGGCCGAGGGATTGTCGTTCGTGTTCAACCGGGGCGGGATGGTGTGGTACGGCGGCTTCGGCCTGGCCGCCATCCTGGTCGCCTGGGAGGCCCATCGCTCGAAGCTGCACGTTCCCACCATCGCCGACGTGGCGGCGCCGGCGCTGGCGCTCGCCTACGCCGTCGGCCGGGTCGGCTGCTTCCTCGTGGGCGACGACTACGGTCGGCCCACGGATTCGTGGGTCGGCATCGCCTTCCCGAACGGCGCACCGCCCTCCACCGTCGAGAACCTCCGTGGCTTCGGTATCGAGCCCGATCCGGCTCTGATCGAGCAGTTCGGCAACGTCCTGCCGGTGCACCCCACCCAGCTCTACGAGGTGGGGATGTCGACGTTGATCTTCTTCATCCTGTGGCGCATGCGGACCACGCCGCGGGCGGCCGGGTGGCTCTTCATGGCGTGGCTCGCCATGGCGGGTGTCGAGCGCTTCATCGTCGAGATCTTCCGTGCCAAGGACGATCGGTTCTTCGGGGCGCTGACTCTCGCTCAGTTCATCTCGATCGGTCTGGTGGTGGCGGGCCTCGTGGGGATGTCTCGGTTGCAGGGGCGCCCACCCGCCAGGAAGGCCGCCTCCCGCTGATGATCGACTTCGTCCACGCCTCCGACATCCACTTCGGCGAGCCGCACCGACCGGCCGCCGCGGAGGCGTTCATCGAAGCGGCCCACCGCCTCGATCCCGACGCCGTGGTCATCTCCGGTGACTTCACGCAGCGGGCGAAGGTTGCGGAATACGAAGCCGCGGCGGCCTTCCTCGAGCGGCTCCCGGACGTGCCCACGGTCGTGACGCCCGGCAACCACGACGTGCCGGTCTACCGGATCTTCGAGCGCCTCCTGGCGCCGCACCGCAACTACCGGCAGTACATCTCCGACGAACTGGACTCGGTCACCCGCATTCAGGGGGCCACCTTCGTGTCCCTGGATTCGACCGCCCCGCACACGGCGATCGTCAACGGGCGCATTCGGCGGCGGCAGCTCGACTTCGCACGGGAAGCCTTCGCCGCCTCCCCACCCGAAGACGTACGCATCCTCGTCGCCCATCACCACTTCGCGCCGGCGCCCGACTACGAGGGCGATCGCTCGATGCCGGGTGCGCGCAACGTGCTGGACGCCCTCACCGAGATGGGGGTGGAGCTGGTTCTCGGGGGTCACCTCCATCGCGCGTACATCGGGAACTCCCTGGACGTCTTTCCGGGCCGCCGACGCGACCAGGGCGTCACGATCGTCCAGAGTGGAACCACGACCTCGGGCCGCGGCCGCGCGCGTGAGCGGGAGAAGAACTCCTTCAACCGGATCCGCATCGGGTCCCGGGCCGTCGAGATCACCCACTACATGCTCTTCGAGCAGACCGGGCGCTTCGAACCCTTCAGCCTCCACGCCTTCCCTCGTCGCCGGCAGGGCTGGTTCGAGTCCGGCACCATCGGGTTGCCGCTCGACGGCGCGAGTCGCGGACTGCCCTCATGAGCGAGCCCGCCTGGATCCGGACTCCGCCGGGGCCCCGTGAGACGGGGGTCGCGGCAGCCACGGCGATCGCCCTCGGACTTGGAACGGCCGCGGTCAGCTTCTGGCTCGTGCGCACCCTGCTGAGCAGGGAGGCGGTTCCGCTGCGGCCGCCGGTGAGGTCCACCGACGACGAGGGGACCGGGAGGCTTCCTTGATCCGCACGGCTTCGACGGTTCTGGCCCTGGTCCTGGGGCTGGCGGCATACGGATCGGGTGTGCGCCCGCTCGAAGCCCAGACCGATCGTCCCGAACTCGTCGACCTCTCCTTCGAGGGGAATCGCGCCTTCCCGGACGATTCGCTCCGCCGCGCCATCGTGAACCGGGAGACGGATTGCCGTGTCCCGTCGATCTTCTGCGCGGTCGGGCTCGATCTGAAGCGCCGAAGCTACATCCAGCCGCGGGAGCTGCTCCGCGACGCCCTGCGACTCCAGGTCTACTACTACGAGCGCGGCTACCGCGAGGCCCGGGTCGACACCGCCGTCGCCGAGGTCGGCGACGGGGTCCGGCTGACCTTCGACATCGAGGAGGGACGGCCGGTCCGGGTCGATTCGGTCG
>JAHHMJ010000392.1 GCA_018678395.1 Gemmatimonadota bacterium
GAGCTGAGTTGCGGAGTTTCCATGGGCCAGAATCTACACCGGGGACCGCGTGCGCGCTCAGCCGAAGATGGCGCGTACCGCCTGGAGTGCGTGGATGAGACGGTCGACGTCGTCGTGCGTGTTGTACAGGTAGAACGAGGCGCGCGCCGTGGCCGAGGTGCCGTAGCGCTGCATCACGAGTTGAGCGCAGTGATGACCCGCGCGCACCGCGACCCCGTGCGTGTCCAGGATCGTCGCGATGTCGTGGGGGTGCGTACCCTCCATCGTGAACGACACCACCCCGGAGCGCTCCTCGACCCGCTCGGGTCCGAAGACGCGGATGCCGCCCATCTCGCGCAGCCGCTCCATCGTGTACGCCGTGAGCGCACGCTCGTGCTCCAGAATCGCCGATCGGTCGACGCCCGAGAGCCACTCGACGGCGGCCCCGAGGCCCACCGCACCGGCGATGTTGGGCGTCCCGGCCTCGAACTTGTGGGGCAGGGCGGCCCACGTACTGCCCTCGCGCTCGACGATCGAGATCATTTCACCGCCACCCTGGAACGGCTCCATCGCCTCGAGGACCTCGGTCCGGCCCCACAGGCAGCCGATGCCCGTGGGGCCGCACATCTTGTGACCGCTGAAGGCGTACAGGTCGCAGCCGATCGCCGACACGTCGACGGGCAGGTGCGGTACGGCCTGCGCCCCGTCGACGACCACGAGCGCATCGGATCGGCGTCGTACCTCGGCGACGAGATCGACCACCGGATTCACCGTCCCGAGGGCGTTGGAGACGTGCGAGACCGAGACGATGCGGGTCCGCTCGCCCACCAGCGCGTCGAGGTCGTCGAGCACCCAGCGTCCCTGCTCGTCCAGCTCGATGTAGCGCAGCGTCGCGCCCACGCGCCGCGCCAGCAGTTGCCACGGGACTAAATTAGAATGGTGATCCTGAATAGAGAGCAGGATCTCGTCGCCGGGCCCGACGTGGTCGAGCCCCCAGGCGTACGCCACCAGGTTGAGGGCTTCGGTCGTCCCGCGGGTGAAGACGATCTCCTCGGGCCGGGGAGCTCCGATCCAGTGGGCGACCGCCCGGCGGGCCCCTTCGTAGGACTCGGTCGCGCGGCGGCTCAGTTCGTGGATGCCGCGGTGGACGTTGGCGTTGTCCGCGCGGTAGTAGGCGTCGATCGCGTCCAGCACGGCGACCGGCTTCTGGCTGGTGGCGGCGTTGTCGAGATAGACCAGCGGGTGCCCGTGGACGGCCTGATCGAGCGCGGGGAACTCCGACCGGACCGCCTCGGGGTCCAGCGGACGCGTGCTCATCCGGCGCGTACGTAGACGTCGCCGTCCCGAATCTCGACGTCGTAAACGGACACGGGCCGGAGCGCCGGCAGGCAGAGCGCACGCCCCGTACACACGTCGAAGCGAGCCCCGTGGTGGATGCAGAGAAACTCGGTGCCCTCGAGATCGCCGTTCGACAGTGGCAGGTCCTCGTGCGAGCAGCGGTCCTGCAGGGCGTGGAAATCCCCGTCAACGTTGCAGAGGACGATGCGCTCCCGGCCGGCGGCGAGCGCGCGGAACTCGCCCGGAGGGCAATCCTCGACGGTGGCGACCTTCACCCAGTCGGCCATGGCGCCTCCCCTCAGGCCCGGAGCTTCTCTTCGATCGCCCGTGTGACCTTCTCGACGACTCCACCCAGCGGAAGCCGCGAGAGCACCTCGCCCAGGAAGCCGAGCACCACCAGACGCTCCGCCTTCTCGCGCGGAAGGCCACGGCTCATCAGGTAGAACAGCTGCTCGTCGTCGAGCTGCCCCACGGTCGAACCGTGCGAGCACTTCACGTCATCGGCTTCGATCTCGAGATTCGGCAGCGAGTCGGCCCGCGCGTCTTCGGACAGAAGCAGATTGCGGTTGGTCTGGTAGGCGTCCGTCTGCTGCGCGCCCTTGTGTACCCGGATGATCCCGCGGAAGGCCGCGCGGCTCGCGTCGTCGAGCGCGCCCTTGTAGAGCAGATCGCTGTGAGAGTGGGGCGCGACGTGATCCTGGCTCGTGTTGTGGTCGAAGTGCTGGTCGTCGGCCCCGAAGTAGAGGCCGAGCATGTCGCTGTTCGAGCCCGGGCCGAGCAGGCGGGCGTTCAGGTCGACCCGGCTGACGCTGGCACCCAGGCTCACGTTGAGCGTGTCCAGCGTGGCGTCGCGGCCGGCCAGCGTGCGCTGCTCCGACTGGTAGAAGGCGCCGCGTCCCAGCCGCTGCAGGGCGACGTATTGGACCTGCGCGCCGTCCTTCGCGATCACCTCGACGGCCGAGGAGGCGAAGGTCTGCGTGTCGAAGTCGTCGGACACCACCTCGTCGACGTACGAGACCTGGCTCGTGGATTCAGCCACGATCAGGGTCCGGCTGAAGAACGCCGCGCCGGCCTCCCCGACCCAGCGCGTGACGCGGATGGGGTTCTTCAGGCGAACGCCGCGCGGCACGTAGAGGAAGATGCCGTCGCTCCACAGGGCCGCGTTGAGTGCCGCGAACTTGCTCTCCTCAGGCGGAACCGCCTCGGTCGCCAGGTACTGCTCGACGAGATCGGAGTGCGCGTGGATCGCCTCGCGCAGTGGCATCAGAACGACGCCCCGCGACGCGAGATCCTCGCGGATGTCCGTGTGCACGACCGCACCATCGATGATGACCAGGTGCCCTGCGGCCTCGTGGTCCTCGTCCATCGTGGCCCGGAGAAGCGCCGGATACGACGAGGGATCGTCCGGGAGCGGGTCCACGCTGCCGAGGTGCAGGGCCTCGAGATCGAGGGCGCGGCGGAGGTCGGTGTAGCGCCACTCCTCCAGCCGCGTCGTCGGCATCGGCAGCCCTTCGTAGACCGTCCAGGCGTGCGCACGCCGAGCGGCGAGCCACTCGGGCTCGTTCGCCGAACGCGCCTCGACGGCGGTCCGATTGAAGACCTCGGTGACTCCTTCGATTTCGGTGCTCTCAGCCATGTCGATCGTGCGTTTCGTGAAGAGGTGCGTGCGAAGCGGGAGGGGCGGCGATCAGCCGACCGAGCCTTCCATCTCGAGTTCGATCAGCCGGTTGAGCTCGACCGCGTATTCGAGCGGGAGCAGCTTGGCGATCGGCTCGATGAAGCCCCGGACGATGAGCGCCATGGCCTCTTCCTCGGACATGCCGCGGCTCATCAGGTAGAACAGCTGCTCGTCACCGACCTTCGAGACGGTCGCCTCGTGTCCGATGTTGGAGCGCTTCTCCTCGATCTCGATGTACGGATAGGTGTCCGTACGCGACGTCTCGTTGATGAGCAGCGCGTCGCACTCGACGTTGGACTTCGCGCCGACGGCGCCGTCGTAGACCTTGCACAGACCGCGGTAACTGCTGCGCCCGGTCCCCTTCGAAATCGACTTCGACACGATCGACGAGGTCGTGTGCGGGGCGGCATGCACCACCTTGCCACCCGTATCCTGATGCTGTCCGTCGCCCGAGTAGGCGATCGACAGGATGTTGCCGTGCGCACCCTCTCCGACGAGGTAGCAGGAGGGGTACTTCATGGTGAGCTTCGAGCCCAGGTTGCCGTCCAGCCATTCCATGGTCGCACGCTCGTGAACCAGCGCCCGCTGGGTGACGAGGTTGTACATGTTGGTCGACCAGTTCTGGATCGTGGTGTAGCGGAAGTGCGCTCCCTTGTTCACCACGATCTCGATCACACCGGAGTGGAAGGACTCGGTGCTGTACGTCGGGGCCGTGCAGCCCTCGATGTAGTGAGCCCGTGAGCCCTCGTCGGCGATGATGAGCGTCCGCTCGAACTGGCCCATCCGCTCCTGGTTGACCCGGAAATAGGCCTGCAGCGGGGTCTCGAGCTCCACACCCTTGGGGATGTAGACGAACGATCCGCCCGACCACACGGCCGAGTTCATCGCCGAGAACTTGTTGTCGGCCGAAGGGATGATCGTCCCGAAATACTTCCGGAAGAGCTCGGGATGGTTCTTGAGCCCGTCCTCGATCGAATCGAAGATCACGCCCTTGTCTTCCCACTCCTTCTTCAGGGAGTGATACACCATCTCCGACTCGTACTGGGCGCCGACGCCGGCCAGGACTTTCTGCTCGGCCTCGGGGATACCGAGCTTCTCGAACGTGTTCTTGATGTTCTCCGGGACGTCGTCCCAGGACCGCTCCATCTGATCCTGCGGGCGCACATAAAAGTAGATCTCGTCCAGCGTCTCCTCGAGCGTGGACAGGTCGCCGCCCCACTCGGGCATCGGCTTCGACTCGTAGATCTTCAGCGCCTTGAGCCGGAATTCGAGCATCCACTCGGGCTCGTCCTTCTGTGCCGAGATCTGCCGCACGACCTCTTCGCTCAGACCCGGCTGGGTCCGGAAGACGTGCTGCTCTTCATCGACGAATCCGTACTTGTATTCGTCGAGGTCTAGTCCCTGGATGACTTCGTTCTGGGGCATGGTCGGGTCGGGTCTGGGATGGAGGTTCGGATGAGGGTGAGCCGAAGGCGTCAGGTGCCCGTCTCGACCTCGGTCCAGTCCTTGTAGCCTTCCTCTTCGAGCTGCAGCGCGACCTCGGGGCCGCCCGAACGGACGATCCGCCCGCCCACCATCACGTGGACGTGATCGGGCTTGATGTAGTTCAGCAGTCGCTGGTAATGCGTGATCAGGAGAACCGTCATCTCGGGGTTCTCCTCCCGCAGCTTGTTCACGCCGCTCGCCACGACCTGGAGGGCGTCGATGTCGAGGCCGGAATCCGTCTCGTCCATCAGAGCGAGGCTCGGCTTGAGGCAGGCCATCTGCAGGATCTCGTTGCGCTTCTTCTCACCGCCGCTGAACCCGTCGTTCACGGGCCGCTCGGCGAACGCCGGATCCATGTCCAGGAGCTTCATGCGGTCCATGAGCAGGTCCTGGAAGTCGAAGAGGTCGAGGTCCTCGCCCTCACCGAGTTGAGCCTGCAGGGCGGTGCGGAGGAAGTTCGCGATCGACACGCCGGGAATCTCCACCGGATACTGGAACGCCAGAAACACGCCGGCCTGGGCCCTCTCGTCGGGCTCGAGTTCGAGAATCTCCTCGCCCTTGAAGGTCGCGGTGCCGCCGGTGACCTCGTAGCCGGGATGTCCCGCGAGGACCTTGGCCAGCGTGCTCTTCCCGGAGCCGTTCGGTCC
>JAHHMJ010000141.1 GCA_018678395.1 Gemmatimonadota bacterium
AGCCAGAACATGCCGACGCGGATCGCCTCGGGCGTCGGGCCCGAGTGCTGGAGGCCCGCCACGAGCCCGGGCATCGAGGGGCACGTCGCGAGCAGGCCGACGGTGAACCATCCGTCGCGCTCGTTCCGTTCGACGATGTCCGCGTAGTGCCCGAGCGCCATCCCGAGTCGCTTCCAGCCGCCGTACTCGGTGTCCTGCTCGGGCGTGAGACCGGACTCGGCGACCCTGACGACCGCCCCGAGCTCGGTGAGGATGTCCTGGATGCCCCCTTCCGCCATGGTCGTGGGGCCACGGGACGTGCCGTTGGGGCTGAAGGGCTGCTTTGCCAGAGCGACGCGCAGCCTGCCGTCCGGGCCCGTGTATTTCTGGGCGTGGGCCGCGGCGGGGAAGGCCACGATGGCCGCGAGGAGCAGGACGGCGAGGTGTCGCATGAGTGCCTCCGGAGGGGTGTGACCCTGCAGCCGTGAGTCTGTCGGGAGGGCTCGGAGGCTGTCAAACGCCGGCCACGGAGGCCGGCCGCGCCGAGTGGCGGAGCGTCGACCAGGCACTGCGCGCGGCCCGGGGCGCGTGAGAGGCCGGTGCGACCCGCGCACATCGCGGGGTGGTGCCCGCTGCAGGCACGAACGACGTTTGTACCGCCGCTCCCTCCGTCCCAGGCCACCTCGGTGACCATGCTTCGACAGATCGTGCGTTCGCTGCTGCTCACTCCGGGGTTCACGGTGATGGTGCTCGTGACCCTGGGGATCTCGATCGGGGCCAACAGCGCCATCTTCAGCGTGCTCAACGGGGTGGTGCTGAAGCCGCTTCCCTATGCCGACGCCGACGAACTCGTCATGGTGTGGGAAGCCAACCCCTCGCAGGGGCTGAACCAGGAGCCGACCTCCGGCGCGACCTTCGCCGACTGGCGGGATCAGGCGTCGAGCTTCGAATCGCTCGCGGCCTACGCCGATCGGGGCTTCACCCTCATGCTCGACGACGTGCCCGTGCGGATCGCGTCGGTCCGGGTGACGCCGAGCCTGTTCGACGTTCTGCAGGCGGAGCCGGCCCTCGGTCGGACCTTCACCCCCGACGAAGAAGCGCCCGGCAACGAGCGCCTGGTCGTTCTCAGCGACGGCGCCTGGCGCAATCGGTTCGGCGCCGACCCGGGCATCGTCGGCCGGACGATCCCGCTCGATGGCGAGCCCTATCTCGTCGTCGGCGTGATGCCGGCGGGATTCGCCTTTCCGGTCGGTGACACCGAGGTCGAAGCCTGGTCCCCCCTCACGTTGAGCCTCGAGGATCTGCCGAGCCGCCCCCACCGGTCGTATGCGACCATCGGCAGACTGGGTGATGGCGTGTCCGTGGAGGGGGCGCGGGCGGAGATGACCCGGATCGCGGCGGGGATCGCGACCGAGTACCCCGAGTCCCACGAGGGCTGGTCGGTGACCCTCGTCCGGGCCGAAGAACAGCTCCTCGGCGACACGGCCGGCACCGTCTGGATTCTCTTCGGTGCGGTCAGCCTCGTGCTTTTGATCGGCTGTGTGAACGTCGCGAGCCTGCTGCTGGTGCGCGCGGGTGCGCGAAGCCGGAGTGTGGCCGTGCACGCCGCCTTCGGTGCCAGCCCTCGGGATCTCCTGCGCAGCGCGCTCACGGAGGGTCTCGTCCTCGGTATCGCGGGCGGAGTCGTGGGACTGCTGGTGGCCGGGGGTAGCATCCGCCTGCTGCGTGGCGTGCTTCCCGCGGGATTCCCGCGCCTGGACGAGATCGCCCTCGATCCCGTGGTCCTCGCCTTCACGGCGGCCGTGTCGGTCCTCGCGGGCCTCGTGTTCAGTCTGCCCCCTGCGCTGCGGAACATGCGGCCCGATATCATCGGGGTACTTCAGGACGCGGGTCGGGGATCGTCGCTCGGTCGGAGTGGGCGCCGCGCGTTGAACGCGCTGGTGGCCGCCGAGGTCGCCCTGGCTCTGGTGCTGACGGTGGGGGCGGGGCTGCTGATCCGCAGCTACGCCGCTTTGTCGACGGTCGATCCCGGATACCGGACGGAGGGGGTCGTGGCCGCCGCGGTGGAGCTGCCGCCGTCCCGGTACCCCGACCAGGCCCTCCAGGCGGGCTTCTTCAACGAGGTCATGGCTCGTGTTCGCGAGATTCCGGGTGTGGAGGCGGCCGGGGCGGTGTCGTACTTGCCGATGAGTCCCATCGGGACCGAGTTCGACATGCCGTTCACGGTCGAGGGACTCGACGTGACCTCACCGTCGCAGCGGCCGACGGCCGAGTATCGCGGGATCCTGCCGGGGTATTTCGAGGCCATGGGGATGGAACTGCTGGCGGGCCGTACGATCGACGCGATCGACGGGACCGACGGAAGCCGGGTCGCCATCATCAACGAGACCGTCGCGCGACGGTATTTCGCCGACCGCGACCCGATCGGACAGGCCATCGACATGCCGATGGCCGGCACCACGCGCATCATCGGCGTCGTGAGCGACATCCGGCACGACGGGCTGGGCGTCGCGGCCAACCCCGAGATGTTCGTGCCCTACGCCCAGCTGCCGCTTTCGGCGATGCACCTCGTGGTTCATGCGCCCGGCTCGGTCGACGAGGTCGTGTCGGCCATGCGTCGTGAGATCCTCGCCGTCGATCCGCAGCAGCCCATCACTCGGGTAAACCGCATGTCCGAGCTCGTTTCGGACTCCGTCGCGCCCTCGCGGTTCAACATGGCCCTGCTGCTGGGTCTCGCGGGGTGTGCGGTGCTGTTGTCGATCGTGGGTGTGTTCGGGGTGGTCAGCTACTCCGTTTCGATGCGCACGCGGGAGCTGGGTGTCCGTCTCGCGATTGGGGCCGGAGCCGGCGAGGCCGTGCGGCTGGTGCTGATGCAGGCCGGCCGGGTGGTGCTGCTCGGCGCCGTGGGCGGCGTGCTCGCCTCGCTGGCCCTGGTGCCCGCAATCGAAGCGCTCCTGTACGGGGTCGAACCGCTCGACCCCCGGACCTTCGTTCTGGCCCCGCTCGGACTCCTGCTCGTCGCCATGGCAGCCGCCGCGATCCCGGCCCTGCGTGCCGGCCGCATCGATCCGGCGACGACGCTCCGGCGTGAGTGAGTGGGGGTCGGGCCGCAGGGGGCGAAGGTGTTGCAGGGTCCCGAGCGAACCTTCAGGATGGGCCCGCTGTACCAGAACCTCCTGCCGGCAGTGGTCCGGCGCGGTGGTCCGCTGCCACCGGATCGACCCCTCTCCGTTTCCGGACTGACACAGTGGAGCTTCGATTGAGCCCTACCTCCGCACCTGCGGACCCGCGCAAGCGCCTGGAGGGACTGCTTCCCGATGTCGAAATCGCGGCCCTCGCTCCGCTCATCGAAGACATCGACGAGTGGAAGCGACGCCGCAACGCGGTCGTTCTCGCGCACAACTACATGACGCCGGACATCTACCATGGGGTGGCCGACCTGAGGGGCGACTCTCTCGCACTGGCCCGCATGGCGGTCGAGGCCGAGGCGGACGTCATCGTCATGGCGGGAGTCCACTTCATGGCGGAAACCGCCAAGATCGTGAACCCGGCCAAGACCGTGCTCATACCCGACACGGACGCCGGATGCTCGCTCGCCGACGCCATCACGGGCGCCGACGTCCGGCTTCTCAAGGAACGCTACCCGGGTGTGCCCGTGGTGACGTACGTGAACACGTCCGCGGACGTGAAGGCCGAGTCCGACATCTGCTGCACGTCCGGGAACGCCCTCCAGGTCGTGGAGTCGCTGGGCGTGGACCGGGTGATCTTTCTGCCCGACCAGTATCTGGGAATGTGGGTCGCGTCCCAGACCGATATCGACGTGATTCTGTACGAAGGCTCGTGCATGGTCCACGAGCGATTCACCGGAGATGAGCTGCGCGGCTACCGGGCGCTCAAGCCCGGGGTACAGATCATCGCGCACCCGGAGTGTCCCCCCGACGTGTTGGCCGAGGCCGACTTCGTCGGGTCCACCGCCGGCATGATCCGCTGGGTCCAGACCGAGCGCCCGAAGTCGGTCGTCATGGTCACCGAGTGCTCGATGGCGGACAACGTTGCTCTCGAGTCTCCCGATACGGAGTTCGTGCGCCCCTGCAACCTCTGCCCGCACATGAAGCGCATCACGCTCGAGGGCATCCGGGACTCGCTGCGCGACATGAGGCATGAGGTCGTCATCCCGCCGGACGTCGCGGACCGGGCCCGGCACGCCGTCGAGCGAATGCTCGAGGTCCGGATTTGATCGATGCGGCTGTGGAGGACTTCCTCCGCGCAGCCCTCGAGGAGGACCTCGGCGACCGGGGCGACCTGACGTCCCAGAGCACCATCGCGCCCGACGCCGTCGCGAGCGGCTCGCTCGTCGCGAGGCAGGCCGGGTGCATCGGGGGCCTGGATGCGGCGCTCCGCGTCTTCACGCTCGTCGATCCGAACGTGGAGGTCACGGCGGTGGCTCGCGATGGGTCCATGGTCCAAGCCGGCGACGATCTGGCGACGCTGGTCGGCTCGGCCCGGTCCCTGCTCGCGGCGGAACGCCTCGCGCTGAATCTGCTGGGCCAACTCAGCGGCGTCGCGACTGCGACCCGTGCCCTCGTCGATGCCGTCGCCGGCACCAACGCGACCGTCGTCGACACGCGAAAGACCGTTCCCGGCATGCGGGCATTGCAGAAGGCGGCCGTGCGCGCCGGGGGCGGCGGCAATCACCGCATGGGCCTCTACGACGCCGTGCTGATCAAGGACAACCACGTCGCGACGGCCGGGTCACCCGCCGCCGCCGTACGGGCCGCGCGCAGCCACGTCGGAGCGGACGTGACGATCGAGGTGGAGATC
>JAHHMJ010000545.1 GCA_018678395.1 Gemmatimonadota bacterium
GTGCGGGTCAGGAACATCGACCCCGCGCCCACGAGCAGCACCACCACGACGCCCAGTGCGCCCCAGAGCCGCCGCGGCCGGTCGAGAAGAGGCTGCATCAGTCCCCGGTAGAGGCGATAGATCCTCGTCTTCTCGAGGACGTAGGGCTCACCCTCGTCGGCCTCTCCGCCGTGCGCGCCTCCCAGAAGCCTGAAGGCCAGCCAGGGCGTGATGATCAGGGCGACGCCGAGCGAGAACAGCATGGCCACGGTCGCTCCGATCGGCATGGGACTCATGTACGGTCCCATGAGCCCGGACACGAACAACATCGGCAGCACGGCAGCGATCACGGTCAGCGTGGCCAGGATGGTCGGATTGCCGACCTCGTCGACTGCCGCACGGGCCGCCGCGCGGAGCGGCCGATCCCGCATGGCGAAATGCCGCTCCATGTTCTCGGCCACGATGATCGAGTCGTCGATGACGATCCCCGTGACGAAGATCAGCGCGAAGAGCGTGACCCGATTGAGCGTGTAGCCGAAGATCTGGTACACGAAGAGGGTCAGGGCGAAGGTCACCGGAACGGCCATCATCACGACGACGGCACTCCGCCATCCCATGGTGAAGGCGACGACGATCCCGACGGCGAGGACTGCCATCAGGAGGTGCTCCTGGAGCGTGAGCACCTTCTCCCGAGCGGTTTCCCCGTAGTTGCGCGTGATCTGGAGCGACACGTCACCGGGGATCAACACCCCTTCGAGTTCGTGCAGGCGCGCTTCGAGTGCGCGGCCCACCCCGGTCGCGTCCGCTCCGGGGCGCTTCGCCACCGACAGGGCCACGAACGGGCTCCACTCTCCGGAGGCGTCGGTGTGGAAGGTGTAGGCCTCGACCTCGGCCGGGCCGTCGACCACCCGGGCGACGTCACCCACCTGTACGAGCTGTCCGTCGCGGACGTCGAGCACGACCCGCTCGACGTCGGTCGCATCGCGCAGGAACGGGCCGGCCACGACACGCACCACCTCGCCGTCCCGCGTGAAGCTCCCCGCATCGGCCCGGGTGCCCGCCTCCTCGAGGCGCTGAGCGACCCGGCCCGGGTCGATGCCGAAGGTAGCGAGCCGTTCGGCCGACAGCTCGACACGCACCTCGCGGGGCTGCCCGCCGGCCACCGACACGTCCCGTACGTCGGGCAGTGCCATCAGCTCGACCCGGAGTTCGTCGGCGAGGTCCCGAAGTGCGGCGGGGTCGCCGTCGGGTGCGCGCAGGATGGCCGAGAAGAAGGGTACGTCGTCGATGGTCACGGTCTTCACGAGCGGCATCGACACACCGGGCGCCATGCGGTCGGCGTTCTTCATCAGGGTGGAGTACAGCCCCACCAGGCTCTCCTCCATGTCCCGACCCACCTCGTACCGGACCGTGACCAGCGCGAAACCGGGTTGCGCGTGACTGTAGACGTATTCGACGCCCTCGATGCCGGAGAGCACGTTCTCGAGGGGGACCAGAACCCGATTCTCGATCTCCTGAGGCGTCGCACCCGGGACCGGGACGTACAGGTCGGCCAGGGGCACGATGATCTGCGGCTCCTCTTCGGACGCCATCGTGACCAGAGTCCACGCCCCGACCGCGAGCGCCGCCGCCATCAGCAGCGGCGTGAGCTTCGAGTCGAGAAAGGCATCGGCGAGACGCCCCGCCAGGTTGCTCTTCATCGACCGGCCTCCCGGGTGACGCCCGAGACCGGAGCCCCGTCGACGACCTCGGGAGTCGGCCGGCGGCCGACGGTGAGCGTGCCGACGGGTCCCGCGAGCACCTCGACGGCCCCGTCGCTCTCCCGACCGAGCCGCAGCCAGCGCAGTCGAACCGTGTCCGCCTCGACCGCGAACACGCCGGTCAACTGACCCCGGCGGACGACGGCGTCCTCCGGTACCCACAGGCTGCCGCCGCCGGCGCCGGCGACGTCCAGGCGGACGACCGCGCCGGGGGGCCACGAGGATCCCGCATCCAGCCGGGCCTCGACCCGGAAGCGGCGCGAGGCGGGGTCCAGCGCGGGCACCACCCGGGACACGGTGACCGACGCGGATGCGCCGTCATACCGCGCGACGAGCGCCTGCCCCACCACGATCTCGGACTGCGCCTCGACCGGGAGGTCGGCGACCACCAGACGCTCACCGTCACCCTGGATGCGCAGCACGGGCCGGCCCGGTACCGCCAGGTCTCCCGGGTCCGCCATGCGGGCGATGACGGTCCCCGCGAACGGGGCCGTGACCTCGATGTAGTCGGCCTGGGCACGGGCTTCGGCCAGTGCGGCCCGCGCCGACTCGAGCGCGGCCACGGCCTGGTCCAGCTCCTGAGCCGAAGCGGCGCCCTCGGCAGCCAGACGGCTGACCCGGCCGTGGGTGCGCTCCGCCAGCGCGAAGTGCGCCTCGGCGGACTGAATCCTCGCCTCCACGTCCCCTCCGTCCAGCCGCGCCACCACCTGACCGGTGCCCACGCGATCGCCGACGTCTACCGGTACGCTCTGCAGCCGCCCGCTGGCGCGCGTGGCGACCTCCACCTGACGGCCGGCCTCGACCCGGGCCGCATAGGTGCGGTCGGCCGAAGCGGCCCAGGCGTCCGTTACCGTCACGGCGACCGCGGCGCGTTCGACGGCCTCGGGCGGCTCGTGTTCCGATCCGCCACAGGCCTGGAGGCCCACCGCGAGGAGGGTGACGGCGGCCAGTGCGCCGCCTCGGGAAGTTCTCTGGGTCATCGCTCTTCTCCCTGGGGGGAGTCGGTTCGTTCATCGGTGGGCGTGCCCGGCGCGGTGCCGAGCACGAAGTCGAGG
>JAHHMJ010000502.1 GCA_018678395.1 Gemmatimonadota bacterium
AAGACCGCTTCAAGATCTACATCGTCGATGAGGCGCACATGCTCACCCGGGAGGCGTGGAATACCCTCCTGAAGATCCTCGAAGAGCCCCCGCCGCGCGTCATCTTCATCTTCGCGACCACCGAGCCCCAGAAGATCCAGCAGAGCGCCGCCCCGATCCTGTCGCGGTGTCAGCGCTTCGACTTCCGCCGCATCGCCGTGTCCGGTCTCGTGCGGCAACTGAAGTACGTGCTGTCCGAGGAGGGCCAGTCGGCCTCCGACGACGCATTGCGCCTTCTCGCGAGGAAAGCCGATGGCGGCATGCGGGATGCGCTGTCGATTCTGGACCAGGTCCTCGCGATGGGGGGTGGAGAGCTCGATGCCGAGAGCGTGCGCCGGGTGCTCGGACTGGTCGAAGAGGAGCGCTATCTCGAGCTCTTCGATCTGCTCGTCGCAGGTCGCCACGGCGACATTTTCGGCTTCGTGGAGTCGCTCCTCGACGAGGGGTACGACCTCGTCGAGTTCTACCACGGCCTGGTGGACACGCTCCGCGTGCTGCTCCGCCTGCGGCTGTCGGGTCCGGACGCGCTTCCCGATCTTCCCGAGCATCTGCGTTCCGGTCTCGACGAGCGGGCCCAGCACTATGCGCCGGGCGATCTCGTCCGGATGCTGGCCCTGGCGTCGGAGGTCGAGAGCAGCGGCAGCTTGAGGCGCAGTGGCCAGCCCCGTCTCCTGATCGAGATGTTGCTCCTGCGGTTGAGCTATCTGGATCGCACGGTCGAGCTCGAAGCGCTGATCCGGGGCCTCGGGGGTGCCCCGCCTGCCCCCGACCCTAGCTCCGCGGGTCGGACGTCCCGCACCCCGGCTCCCGAACCCGAGCCCCGCTTCGCCGCTCCCCCTCCGGAGACGACGCTTGCGCGGTCGGCGACCGAGTCCGGCGCAGAGACCGACGTCGCGTCCCGGCGCGAGCGCCCGGAGACGGATGCGACCGACCCCGCGGGCACGCCCGACGGTCCGGCACCGGTCGAGGGACGACCGCCGCCGCGATCCGGCGATCTCCTGTCCGCGTGGCGTTGGGTGCTCGACCGGGGCGTGGGCGTCCCGCCGGGGATGTCCGGGTTCCTCCGCAACGCCGAGCCCACTCTCGAGGGTGATACGGTGGTCCTGGCCCTCCCCGCGCCGGCCGTCGAGCGCCTGGCGGCGAACGTCTCCGAGCGAACGGCGCTTAAGCGCGCGGTCGGCGAAGGCCTCGGCCGAGTCGTCGACCTGGACGTGAGGGCCGAAGCCGCTGGGCCGGGCCCTGTCGGGGGCCCGAGCCGCGTCACGCCGGACACCGTGCGTGAAACCCGGCTGAAGGAGCTCGTGAACCAGGAACCCACCCTGGCTCGGGCGGTAGAAGAACTGGATCTCGAACTTCTGGATTGACGATGACGAATCTCGAGCAGCTCATGCAGATGGGCCAACAGCTGCAGGCCCGAATGACCCAGCTCCAGGAGAGCCTGGACAAACAGACCGTGACCGCGACGTCGGGTGGCGGAATGGTCACGGTGACGGCCGACGGCAAGGGTGAGGTTCGCCAGGTCAAGATCGACCCGGCCTGCGTCGACTCGCGCGACGTCGAGATGCTCGAAGATCTCGTGCTCGCGGCGGTCAACCAGGCGCAGGCGCGAGCCAAGGAGCTGTACGAGGCGGAGATGCGGAAGGCCACTGGAGGTCTTCCGATGCAGCTTCCCGGGCTGTTCTAGACTTCGGCGCCGGTGTCGGCGATCGACCAGCTCACCCAGGAGTTCTCGCGACTCCCCGGCGTGGGCACGAAGACCGCTCTGAGGCTCGTGTATCACCTCATGAAGGGCTCCAGCGACGAAGCGCGCCGGCTGGCTGCCGCGATCCGGGAGGTGGCCGACACGATTCGCCCGTGCGGTCGGTGCGGCACGTTCGCCGAGGCGGAGTTGTGCGAGGTGTGCTCCAATCCCCGCCGAGACGAGTCGATACTCTGCGTGGTCGAAGAAGCCTACGAGGTGGCTGCGATCGAACGCACCGGTCAGTTCAGGGGTCGGTATCACGTGCTGGGCGGGCACCTGTCGCCCCTGGACGGCATCGGCCCCGACGAGTTGCGCGTCGGACCTCTTCTTGAGAGAGTCGGGCCGGGCGTTCCGGTTTCGGAGATCGTCCTCGCGACGAGTTCGGGGGTCGAGGGCGAGGCCACGGCGGTGTACCTCGAAGGCCTGCTGCGGCCGCTCGGAGTGCGGGTAACGCGTCTCGCACGGGGAATCCCGGTGGGAAGCGATCTCGAATACGTGGATGGAAGTACTTTAGCTGAAGCCCTGGCCGGGCGGAGGGAGATGTGAAGATCGTGGAGTCGACATCCGTGAACCGGCGCCTTCGCGTCGCCGGAGTCACCCTCGTGGCGGCCGCGGCCGCCGGTGCCTTCGCGGCGTGGCTGGTGCGCGACCAGATGAGCCGGCACCGGAAGGATCTCTTCTCGCCGCACGCGCTGCGGCGGCTCGCGGCGTTGGGGCACATGTCCCGCGCCGATGCGACCGTCGACCACATCACGCTGCTGCGTGATTTCATCGCTTGGGAGCCTCGTCGACTTCTCCGGAAGCGTGCCCGCGCAGTGCTCGATCGTATGGAACGCGACGCCGAGGGCCTTCTGGCCGAAGCGGGGTGAGGACCGTCTTGCCAACCCCAGCAGGGTATCCGAGCTTTAGGGCCGTCCCGGGCTCGCCCCACACCCCCGATCTCTGCTCTGGTCACACGAGGAGCGTCGACACATGTCGATGATCAACTACGCCAGCCGCGAGATCAATTGCAAGGTCGTGTACTACGGTACCGGGCTCGGCGGGAAGACGACCAACCTGGAGTACATCTACTCCCGGGTGGATCCCGATACCAAGGGAAAGATGATCTCGCTCGCGACCGAGACCGAGCGAACCTTGTTCTTCGATTTCCTCCCGATCGATCTCGGGTCCATTCGGGGCTTCAAGACGCGGTTTCATCTCTACACCGTGCCGGGTCAGGTGTATTACAACGCCTCCCGGAAGCTCATCCTGAAGGGCGTGGACGGGCTGGTATTCGTCGCCGACAGCCAGGCCGAGCGCGCGGAGGCCAACGTCGAGGCGATGCACAACCTGTACGAGAATCTTGAGTCGTACGGGTACGACCTGAGCACGATTCCCTTCGTGATCCAGTACAACAAGCGTGACCTGGCCAACGCCATGCCGACCGAAGAGATGCGGGCCCAGTTGAATCCGATGGGGGTCCCGGATTTCGAGGGGATCGCCATCGAGGGGAGTGGAGTGTTCGAGACCCTCACGGCCGTCTCGAAGTCGGTCGTGAAGGCCCTCAGCTGACCGGGTCACCATCGGAGGCGGGCGTGTCCGAGCGTCGATGGACCCTCCCGAACATCATCACCGTCGGACGCATCGCGGCGTGCCCCGCCGTGTTCCTGCTGGTGATGGCGCCGGGCTCGGCCCTGCGCATCCTCGGGTTCGTGCTCTTTCTCGCGGCGGCCCTCTCGGATCTGTGGGACGGCTACCTCGCGAGGAAGCACGGTTGGGTCACCGACATGGGGAAGCTGTTGGATCCCCTCGCCGACAAGCTCCTCCTCGTCGCGACGGTCGTGCCGATCTACCTGATCTCGCAGCGCCCGGGGCCCGTCGGGGACGTTCCCTGGATCGGTCCCCTTCCACTCTGGATCGTCGCGATCCTGTTCGGGCGTGAACTGCTGGTCACGCTCCTGCGACAGGTGGCGAAACGGAAGGGCGTGGTCATCGCTGCGGGTACGTCCGGCAAGCGCAAAGCCCTCGTCCAGAACCTCTTCGCCGGCGGAGTACTGCTCTGGCTCCCGGTCGAGCAGATGGCGGTGGATCGCGGGTGGGACACCGCCACGTGGGCGGTCTGGAGCTCCTTCCACCGCCTCTGGGTCGTGGTGACGCTCGCTCTGGCCGTCTTCCTCACGCTCTATTCGCTGCTCGACTACTTCTGGAAGTACCGGGGCATTTTGGGTGTCCGCGTCTGACGCCGTCCGCTCCCACGTCATCACCGTGGGCGAGGAACTCCTGTCCGGCGCCACGGTGGATGGGAACGCGGCCTGGCTCGGGCGGCGCCTCGGTGATCTCGGTGCCCCGGTCGCCGCGCGTACGACGGTCGGTGACCGCGACGACGACATCGCGCGTGCCCTCCGTACGGCCGTCGCCGAGGTCGAAGTCACCGTTCTGACCGGCGGGTTGGGCCCCACCGAGGACGATCGCACGCGTACCGCCGTCGCCGCGGAGCTCGGTGAGCGGCTCGTCGAGGACCCGGAACTGGTGGCGGCTCTCGATGCGCACGCCCGTGCCCGGGAGCGACCGCTCACACCCGAGTTGCGGAGCCTCGCCCTGCGTCCCGTTTCGGGGCGTGCGCTGCCGAACCCGGCGGGCGCGGCCCCCGGCCTGGTCTTCCGCCGCCCGCAGGACCGCCCCGGCTGGGTGGTCCTGCTGCCCGGTGTCCCCCGCGAGATGCGGGCGCTCTTCCCGCAGGTCGAGACGCTGCTCCTGCGGACGTTCGAGGGGCGGCTGACGCCGGTCGTATCCCGCATGATCCACACCACCGGTACACCGGAGTCGATCCTCGCCCCGCGGGTCGAGAAC
>JAHHMJ010000350.1 GCA_018678395.1 Gemmatimonadota bacterium
GGCCATTGAGATCGCCAACGCGAGTGAGTACGGGCTCGCCGCGGGCGTGTGGACGCGCGACGCCGGCAAGGCGGTCCGCGTGGCCCGTGATCTCCAGGCCGGCACGGTGTGGGTGAACACCTACAACCAGTACGACTCGGGTTCACCGTTCGGCGGATACAAGGCATCCGGATACGGACGGGACCTCGGCGTCCAGGCGGCCTTGGACAAGTACACGCAGACGAAGAGCGTGTGGGTGGCGGTCGACGGATGAACGTCGTCATCGTCGATGCCGTCCGGACGCCGGTCGGGCGACACGGAGGTGGCCTCGCGGCCGTTCGCCCCGACGATCTCGCGGCCCTGACGATCGAAGCCCTGCTGGAGAGGACGGGCATCGACCCGCTTCAGATCGACGACGTCATCTTCGGCTGCATCAATCAGGCCGGAGAGGACAACCGCAACGTCGCCCGGATGGCCCTCCTGCGGGCGGGCCTGCCGGTGTCCGTCCCGGGACAGACGGTCAACCGCCTGTGCGGCTCGGGAATGCAGGCCGTCCTTTCGGCGGCACACGCGGTGCGGGCCGGGGAAGGCGAGATCTTCGTGGTGGGCGGTGTCGAGAGCATGAGCCGCGCCCCGTGGGTCATGCTCAAGCCCGCACGGGGATATCCGCGCGGGGTCCCCGAGACCGCCGACACCGTGCTCGGGTGGCGGTTCGTGAACCCGGCGCTGCCCGAGCAGTGGACGATCGGCCTCGGGCAGACCGCCGAGGTCGTGGCCAGGGAGTTCGGCGTTACCCGGGCGGCCCAGGATGCCTTCGCGCTCGAGAGCCAGCGGCGCTGTGCCGCCGCCGTCGAGGCAGGCCGGTTCGACGATGAAATCGTCCCGGTGTCCGTGCCTCAGCGCAAAGGAGATCCGGTCGTCGTAGCGGCCGACGAACACCCCCGTCCGGGCACCACGGCCGAGGCGTTGGCGCGCCTGCGCCCGGTCTTCTCGGCCGAGGGCACGGTCACTGCCGGGAACGCCTCCGGCATCAACGACGGAGCGGCCGCCCTGCTGGTCATGAACGCCGATCGGGCCGCCGAGCTCGGTCTGGAGCCCCTCGCCCGGATCGTGGCCGGCGCCGTCGCCGGTGTCGAGCCGCACCGCATGGGCATGGGGCCCGTTCCGGCCACCCGTCGCGCCCTGGACCGCGCGGGATGGCAGGCCGACGCCCTCGACCTGATCGAGCTCAACGAGGCCTTCGCAGCCCAGGCCCTGCCCTGCATGGACCAGCTGGGCCTCGATCCCGAGCGGGTCAACGTGAACGGCGGGGCCATCGCGCTGGGCCACCCGGTCGGCTGTTCGGGGGCCCGCATCCTGACCACCCTCGTCCACGAGATGCGCCGCCGCGAGAGCCCCCGAGGGCTGGCGACCATGTGCATCGGCGTGGGCCAGGGCATCGCCACCCTCGTGGAACGCCTCTAAGCCCATGCCAAGCATTCGTCGGTTGGCCGTCATCGGCGCCGGGACCATGGGCCACGGCATCGCCCAGGTCGCGGCGATGGCGGGCCACCGCGTCACCCTCTTCGACGTGGACTTCGTCGCCGCCGAGACGGGCCTGCAACGGATCCGGAAGAACCTCGACAAGGGCGTCCAACTCGGGAAGGTATCCGACGCGACGCGCGAAACGACCCTCGCGGCGCTGCGCACCTCGACCGAACTCGCCGACGCCGTCGTCGAGGCCGATCTGGTCATCGAGGCGGCTCCGGAGTCCATGGAACTGAAGCGGTCGATCTTCGCGGACGTCGAAGCCCGGGTCGACCCGGAGGCGATCCTCGCCTCCAACACCTCGTCGCTCTCGATCGCGACCCTGGCGAGCGGGCTGCGGCACCCCTCGCGCCTCCTCGGGCTCCACTTCTTCAACCCGGTCCACCTCATGACGCTGGTCGAGGTCGTCCACGGGCCGCAGACCGACCCGGAGGTCCTCGAGGCCGCCGTGAAGTTCGTCGAGCGGCTCGACCGGGAACCGATCGTGGTGAAGGATTCCCCGGGGTTCGCCTCGTCGCGACTGGGTGTGGTGCTCGGCCTCGAAGCCATGCGCATGGTCGAGGAGGGCGTCGCCAGCCCACAGGACATCGACCGCGCCATGGAGCTGGGTTATCGACATCCGATGGGCCCGTTGAAGCTCACCGATCTGGTGGGGCTCGACGTTCGCCTGGGCATCGCCCGCTACCTCTACGAGACGCTCGGCTCCGAGGCCTTCCGGCCGCCCGAGATCCTCGAGCGGATGGTCGCCGAGGGGCACACCGGCAAGAAATCGGGACGCGGCTTCTACGACTGGGGCGAGGGGTGAAGCAAGGCGCCGGTCAGGCCGACGCCGATCGCACCGACGTACCGAGCGGCAGCGATCACCGCGACGTCGTCCGCGTCGCCCGTGAAGGCCACGTGGCCGTCGTCACGCTCAACCGCCCCGACAAGCTCAACGCCCTGAACGGCGCCCTGCGGCTCCGGTTGATCGAGGTGCTCGACGAGCTCGCCGTAGACGAAGAGGTGAGGGTCATCGTGATCCACGGCGCGGGCGCGAAGGCCTTCGTCGCCGGTGCGGACGTTGCGGAGTTCGCGGGACGCTCGGTCGACGAGCAGCGACCGGTCACCTACCGCCGCCGGGTCTACGAGGTGATCGCCTCCTGCCCGAAGCCGGTGATCGCCGCGGTTCACGGCTTCTGCCTCGGCGGAGGCTGCGAGCTCGCCGTCGCCTGCGACGTCCGCGTGGCCGACGCGACGGCCCGCTTCGGGCAGCTCGAGGTTCGGCTGGGACTCATCCCGGGCGGCGGCGGGACCCAGAGGCTGACGCGCCTGGTGGGCCCGGGTCAGGCGCTGCGCATGGCGCTGTCCGGCGACATGATCGACGCCTCCGAAGCCCACCGCATCGGACTCGTCGAGATGCTGGTGGACGAGGGTACCCACGTCGACGCCGCGGTCGGCCTCGCGCGCCGCATGGCCCGCTGGAGCCCGGTCGCCCTGCGCCTCGTGAAGGAGAGCGTCCGGCAAGCCGCCGAAGCCCCACTCGCCGACGGTCTCGACTACGAGAAGGAGCGCTTCCTCGAGGCCTTCGGTTCGGAGGACGGCCGCGAGGGCGTCGCCGCCTTCGTCGAGAAGCGCGATCCGGACTTCAAGGGCCGCTGACGTGAGCGTCCGCTTCGCCCGGACGCTGGCCGTCGTCTTCCTGGTCGCCTACGCGGTGGCCGTGACCTGGCCCGGGATCATCCCCTTCAACCGGGTCTTCCCGCTGGTGCTGGGACTGCCCTTCAACATGGTCTGGATCGCCGTGTGGATCAGCGCCGGGTGCGCCGTCCTGTGGATGGTGGACCGGGCCGAATCCGCCGAGCGCCGCCGTCGGGCACCCCCCAAGGACGACCGGGAGCGCTGATGGAACGCTGGCACGTCGTCACGGCGATCCTCGTCGGCTATCTGGGCCTGACCCTCGCCATCGGCCTGCGCGCGGGTCGCGGCAAGTCGGCGTCCGTCCAGGGCTACGTCGCAGGGGACCGGGATTTCGGATTGCTCGTCATGTACTTCGTGACGGGCGCCACCGTCTTCAGCGCCTTCGCCTTCCTGGGCGGCCCCGGCTGGGCCTACTCCCGAGGGGCGGCCGCCTACTACATCCTGGCGTACGGGGTGCTCGGGATCGCCCCGTGGTACTGGATCGGCCCGCGGGTCGCGGCGGTGGGTCGGCGCACCGGCTACGTGACGCAGGCGCAGCTCATCACGGGGCGCTTCCCCTCGCGGACGTTGTCGCTCCTGCTCGCGGTCGTGTCGGTCGCCGCATTCATTCCGTACGTCACGCTCCAGATGCAGGGCGCGGGGA
>JAHHMJ010000237.1 GCA_018678395.1 Gemmatimonadota bacterium
CGGCCTGGCACTGGATGTTCGAGCGCGGCGCCACCTTTCTCGCCTACGACGTGCGCCTCCCGGTCGCAGATGCCGACTTCGCCGCGGCTGCCCTGCGTTGGGCGTTCCTCGCCCTCGTCAGCCTGGGCGCTGCCTGGCTTCTGTCCGGCCTGATCGCCGCCTACCGTCGCACGTACCTGCGCACCGTCCGAAGTCCGACCTCGGCTCCGTAGAGGTTGCCCTCGGCATCGGCATCGACCGCGACCAATGCTGTCCTCCGCGTGGATCCGGCATTAGGGTAGCCCCTCGACGAAACCCCGGTCACCACGCCCCGCGACCCGACATGATCCGACTTCCGCGACTCCTCGACCGACGCCTCCTGGTGGGCCTTCTCGCCCTGGCGACTCTCGCCTTCTCCGCGCCGCTGCACGGGCAATCCGCCGGAGACCTGCACGCGACCATCGATGAGCTCGCCGCCGCGGTGAACGACCAGGTCGTCGAATGGCGCCGCGACTTCCACGCGAATCCCGAACTGGGTTTGCAGGAGGTGCGCACGGCGGGCGTCGTGGCGGACCATCTCCGCTCCCTCGGCATCGAGGTTACGACGGAGGTAGCCCAGACCGGGGTCGTGGGCGTGCTTCGAGGTGGGCGGCCCGGCCCGGTCGTTGCGCTGCGGGCCGACATGGACGGTCTGCCCGTCACCGAGCTCGCCGACGTGCCATTCGCGTCGAAGGTGCGAGCGCAGTGGCAGGGACGTGAGGTCGGGGTCATGCACGCCTGCGGGCACGACAACCACGTCGCGATTCTGATGGGTGTCGCGTCGATTCTCGCCGAGATGAGGGAGGACCTTCCCGGGACCGTGAAGTTCCTCTTCCAACCGGCCGAGGAAGGGCCGGGTGGAGCCGCTCCGATGATCGAAGCGGGCGTGATGGAGAACCCGACGGTGGACGCCGTCTTCGGGCTGCACGTCTTCCCCGCACCGTTGGGCACGATCATGTACCGACCCGGCGGGATGCTGGCCAGCTCCGACGGGCTTCGCATCGTCGTGCGCGGGGTGCAGACGCACGGTGCGCAGCCGTGGAGAGGCGTCGATCCGATCGTGGCGGCGGCCAACGTCGTCGTTGGGCTCCAATCGGTGGTGAGTCGGCAGGTCGACCTCACCGATTCGCCCGCCATCGTCACCGTCGGGTCGATCGAGGGCGGCAACCGCGGCAACATCATCCCCGACACGGTGGTGATGGTCGGGACCATCCGGACGCTGAACCCGGACACACGCGACCTGGTGCACGAGCGGGTCACCCGCCTCGCCGAGAACGTGGCCGCCGCGCACGGCGCCGAGGCGGAGGTCTCGATCAGCCGGGGCTACCCGGTGACCGTGAACGACCCCGCGCTGACCCAGCGCATGGCCCCCTCGTTGGAGCGGATCGTCGGTGCGGGCGCGGTGGTCATGCCGCCCGTCACTGGAGCCGAGGACTTCTCGTACTTCGCGCAGGAGGCACCTGGTCTCTTCATCGGCCTCGGTGTCGCTCCGGAAGACCCGTCGCTCGTGCATCCCAATCACTCGCCGTACTTCTACGCCGATGAGCGAGCGCTACCGATCGGAGTGCGAGCCCTGGCGTCGCTGGCGGTGGACTTCCTGACGGCGACACCGGCGGCGGCCCCGGACTGGCTGCGCTGAGGTCAGCCCTACCGCCGTACGTACTTGCGCACCGTCCGCGGACCGACTTCGGCACCGTAGATGTTGCCCTCGGCGTCGACCGCAACGCCTTCGGCTCCGCTGGTGCCCGAGTTGTCCTGGTCGGGCTCCGGGTCGGGCACGAAGCCGGTCAACTCGAGCGTGAGGGCGTTGCCGATGAAGATCCCGCGCGGGACTCCGGGGTTGCGGCCCGCGTTGGATTCGGAGTCGGCGACGTAGACCATGTCGTCCGCCGTGATGAAGATCCCCGACGGTCGCCCCATGTGGGTGATGGTCTCGAGGTGGTTGCCCTCCTGGTCGAAGAGTTGGATCCGACTGTTGGCCCGATCTCCGACCCAGATGCGCCCGCTTGAGTCCATCGCCATGGCGTGCACGTCCTGGAACTGGCCGTCCGCCTCACCGGTCTCGCCCCACTCCATGACGAACTCCCCGGTGGGCGACAGCTTGACCACCCGGTTGTTTCCACCGGCATCGTGTCCGTCGGCGACGAAGATGTGCCCGTCCGGAGCGACGACCATATCGGACGGCTTGGCGAATAGGCCGGGTTCGGTGCCCGCCACACCTCGCTGTCCCAGCGTCATGAGCAGTTCGCCCTCCGGGCTGAACTTGTACATGACGTGACCCCATCCTTCGGGGACTGCGGCGTAGCCCGTGGCGTCGGCCACCCAGACGCTCCCGTCCGGCTCGACGTACATCCCGTGGGGCCATGCGAACATGCCGGCGCCGAAGCTCGTGATGAGGTTCCCATCGAGATCGAACTGCATGATCGGATCGACGTCGCTGTCGACGCAGACGTTGGCACCGCACCGTTCACCCACCCAGATGCTCCGTCCGTCCGGCGCCGGGTAGATCGCGCTCACCGCCCCGAACTCACGGCCTGCCGAAGCCTGGCCCCAGGTGGAGTCACTTGCCTCGAAGGGGTTGGGCAGCTGGGTCGGGTCCACACTCGAGACGTCGACCGGCTCGGCGGCGGCGGTCTCGGCGGCGGTGTCGGCACCCGCGTCCTCGTAGGCCCCGCAGGCGGCGACGCCGAGTGCGAGAGCGAGGCAGGCGAGTCGGAACGGAGCGCGCGGGGCTGAACGCATGGGGTCTCCGGGGTGGGCTGGCGGCGGGCGGATGGAGGCATTTCGTGCCCGCGAGGGTATCCAGATCGACGCTCACCCCGCAAGGGACCTGACGGCCCCCTCGAACCCTTCCTCGATTCCGCATGGCTCTCCTCTCCTGCACCGACGTCCGGGTCGCCTTCGGTGGCCGGCCTCTGCTCGACGAGGTGCGGTTGCACGTCGAACGGGGTGAACGGATCGGGTTGCTCGGGCGCAACGGCGAGGGGAAGTCTACCTTGCTGAAGGTGCTGTCGGGCGAGCTCGCGCCCGACGGTGGGACGGTGGCTCGCGAGTCGGGCGTGCGGGTCGCCCTCCTCGATCAGCGGGTGCCGAAGGTGGTCGAGGGCACGGTGGGCGACTGGCTGCGCGGGCCGCTCGAAGCGCGCTTCACGGCGACCGAGGCCGAGCACCACATCCAGCGGCTCGCGTCGCTTCTCGAGCTGGACCCGACGGCGACGGTCGACCACCTCTCCGGCGGTCAGAAGCGGCGCGCGCTGCTGGCCCGGGCTCTCGCCGAGGACCCGGACGTCCTCCTGCTGGACGAGCCGACCAACCACCTCGACATCCGCTCGATCGAGTGGCTCGAGAGTTTCCTCGCGCGGCGCGGGGGCAGCCTCGTCTTCGTGACTCACGACCGCGCCTTCCTGCAGGCGCTCGCGACCCGGATCGTCGAGTTGGACCGCGGCCGGCTCACCTCCTGGGACTGCGACTACGCGACCTACCTCGAGCGCAAGGAGGAGTGGCTGCGCACCGAAGAACTCGAGTGGGAGCGGGAGGATCGCAAGCTGGCCGAGGAGGAGGCGTGGTTCCGCAAGGGCATCAAGGCCCGCCGCACGCGCAACGAGGGGCGGGTGCGATCGCTGAAGGCGCTACGCGAGGAACGCGCGGCCCGCCGCCGCCGGGTCGGCGAGGTGCGCATGGCCATCCAGGAGGCGGGACGCACCGGCGATCGGGTCATCGAGGCCACGAACGTGTCGTGGTCCTGGGAGGGCGAGCCCCTGATCCGTGACTTCTCGACCATGATCCGGCGCGGCGACAAGATCGGCATGATCGGACCGAACGGGGCCGGCAAGACGACGCTGCTCAAGCTCCTGCTGGGCGAGCTGGAACCGATGGAGGGCACGGTCCGGCACGGGACCTCGCTGGAGGTCGCCTACTTCGACCAGCACCGAGAGCAACTGGACGAGGCCGCGACGGTGGCCGAGGCCGTGGGCTTCGGCAGCGACCACGTGACTGTCCAGGGCGGCCGGCGCCACATCTTCGGCTATCTGGAGGACTTCCTCTTCACCCCCGAGCGCGCGCGTCAGCCGATTCGGGTGCTGTCCGGGGGGGAACGCAACCGCCTCCTCCTGGCGCGGCTCTTCACCAAGCCGGCCAACGTGCTGGTCCTCGACGAGCCCACCAACGATCTCGACGCCGAGACGCTCGAGCTGCTCGAGGCGCGTCTGGTCGACTTCACCGGGACCGTGCTGGTGGTCAGCCACGATCGGCACTTTCTGGACAACCTCTGCACCGGCACGCTCGTGTTCGAAGGTGAGGGTCGGGTGAAGGAGTACGTGGGGGGCTATACCGATTGGCGGCGCGCGGTGGTGCGGAAGGAACGGGCGGAAGGGGCGGAGGCGGGCTCGACGAAGCGGGGATCGAACGGAGCCCGGGGCGAGGGCGGGCGGCGGGCGGCGCGGCGCGCCGAGGATCCGGACAAGCCGCGCAAGCTCTCCTGGGCGGAGCGGCAGGAGTTCGAGGCGTTGCCCGACCGAATCGAGGCGCTCGAGATCGAATTGGCGGAGCTTCACGAGCGGATGGCCGATCCGGAGTTCTATCGCGGCGAGGCGGACGCCATCCGAGAGGCCACGGAGCGGGTGTCGCGCCTCGAGGTTGAGATCGAGGAGGGGATGGAGCGGTGGGCGGCGCTCGGGGAGCGGGCGCCGGCATGAGTGCGCCGGGACCGGTCCTGCTCTACGACGGCCTCTGCGGTCTGTGTGATCGGACGGTGCAGATGGTGTTGCGGGCCGATCGACGGGGAGTCCTGCGGTTCGCCCCGCTCCAGGGCGACTTCGCGGCACACGTCTTCGAGCGGCACCCCGAGGTGGGCGCGGTCGATTCACTGATCCTCATCGAATCGGACGGGGCAGGGAGGGAGCGGGTGCGGCTCCGCTCGGATGCCGCGTTGGCCCTCGCCGACCATCTGGGGGGCGCGTGGCGGCTGGCCGGCGTTCTGCGGGTGGTTCCGGCCCCGCTCCGCGACGCGGTGTACGACCTCGTCGCCCGCACCCGCTACCGGGTCTTCGGTCGTCGCGAGGCGTGTCGGGTCCCGAGCCTGGAGCAGCGCGAGCGGTTCCTGGACTGAGCCCCCTCTCTTCGGCTCGCGCTGGACGGCGCCGACCCCGAGGTGCCACACTCGGATCAGTCCCACGCCTTCCCACTCCGAGCCGCCGTCCATGAAGCCCTGCCCCCGAGTCGCACCCCGCACCGCCCTGCGCCCGTCCTCATCCCACCGTGGAGGGCTCCACCGCGGGATCGTCGCCGCGGCGGCCGCCGCCGCTGCCGCTGTCGCGGTCGTGGGCCTCGCGGCTCCTCCGCTCGCGGCCCAGTCCACCGAAGTCGTGGCGCTCGTGGGCGGGACCGTGATCGACGGCACCGGTGCTGCGCCGCTGGTCGACGGAGTCGTCGTCGTGGACGGGGACCGGATCGTGTGCGCGGGGTCGCGGGACGCGTGCGCCGTGCCGGACGACGCCGAAGTGGTCGACGTCTCGGGCCGATACGTGACCCCGGGCCTCGTCGATGCCCACGTCCACTTCAGTCAGACGGGGTGGCTCGACGGCCGCCCGGACGGACTGACCGCCGAGGAGTATCCGTACGACGAGACGGCCGAGGCGCTGGAGGCCGAGCCGGAGCGCTGGGCGCAGTCGTACCTCTGCAGCGGGATCACGGCGGTGTTCGACGTGGGTGGCCACCCCTGGACCACGCGGCTGCCGGCCCGCTTCGAAGACGACCCGACGGCGGTCCACGTGCGCGCGGCCGGACCGTTGATCACCCACGCCCGGGTCCCCGCTCTCCAGGTGGACGACGAGGTCTACACCTTCCTGCCGATGGGCTCGGCCGACGAGGCTCGCGAGAGCGCTCGGCGCGTTGCCGAGATGGGCGCGGGGGCGGTGAAGGTATGGTACCTGGGGGTTGGACCCGAACGTGCGCCGGCGATGGATGCGGCGCTGGCCGCCGTCGGCGAGGAGGCGCGGGCCGCGGGACTCGACCTGATCGTCCACGCGACGGGACTGCGTGAGGCGAAGGCGGCACTCCGCGCCGGCGCCTTCCTGCTGGTCCACAGCGTCGAGGATCAGTTCGTCGACGACGAGTTCCTGGAGATGCTCGTGGCCGGCGAGACGATCTACGCGCCGACGCTCACGGTCGGCGCCAACTGGAGTCGAGCGATCTCGTCGGTCGTGCTCGACCGCGCGGCGGGAATCGACGACCCCAACGGATGCGTAGACGCCGACACGCGCGAGAAGGTGGCGGCGACGACGATGCTCCGCGACGACATGAACTCGCGCCTGCTCGACGACGCGGAGTACGTGTATCGGCGCATGCGAGCGGCGGGGCGCTCCGAGGCGATCATGGCGGAGAACCTCCGTCGGGTGCACGAGGCGGGGGGCGTGATCGCGACCGCTACCGACGCCGGCAATCCCATGACGCTGCACGGCCCCTCGATCTACGCCGAGTTGGAGGCGATGCAGGCGGCCGGTCTGACGCCGAGTGAGGTCATCACGCTGTCGACCCTGAACGGGGCTCGGGCGATGCGGAGGGAGGCCGACTTCGGGACGTTGGCGGGGGGGAAGATCGCCGACCTTCTGGTCCTCGGGCAGGACCCGACGCAGGACGTGCGCGCCTTCCGGACGGTCGAGCACGTGATGCGAGCGGGAGAGCTTCACTCCATGGCGGAGCTGGCGGCGGCCGCCGGGCGGCGATAGGGCCCGGATGCACGATTCTCGACTCGCCCGGACCGGCGTCCCGGTACGCGGCCTTCTGGTGCGCACGGTGCTGCTACTGTCGGTGGCGATACCGAGCGTCTCATCCGACGGGGTCGAGGCGCAGACGCCCGTCGAAGGAGAGCTCCGACAGTTCGTCAGCTTCACCTTCCAGCCGGGCCGCATGGGCGACGCCGTCACGCTGTACCGCGAAGAGGTCGTCCCGCTCTACGAGCAGGACTCTCACCTACTGTCCTTTCGCGCCTTCCGGGAGGCCGAGAGCCCCGTTCCCGTCGAACTCGTGGTGGTACGCGCGTTCCGGGGAATGGCGGGGATGGACGCTTCGGGAGGCGACCTGCGGGCGGCCGCGGAGCGGGCCGGCACGAGTGTCGGCGCGCTCTACGGGCGGATCGCGGCGTTCAGTACCGGTCACATCGACGAGTTCGTCGCCATGGTCCCGGAGTGGGGAAGCGGGGACCCCACGGCCTCACGGCTCACCGCCTTCGTCCGATTGCGCCTCGTGCCCGGGCTGCGGCAGGAGGCCGAAGCGGCCCTTGCCGAGCTGGCTACCTGGGAACGGGAGCACGGCATCGCGGTGGCCGCGGGGCGGTTCATCCTGTCGGATGGGTGGGAAGTGATGCGACTCGTGGGCTTCGGCGACCTGGCCGAGTACGAGGAGTGGTTGCGGGCGACCGCGGAGACGCCCGCGGGAGCCGTTCTCCGGGCCGCGACCGTCGAGCGCAGTACGGCCCTTCTCGGCCCCATGCCGGAGTTGGAGCGAGACGGGAGTCGAGAGAGATGACGGACACATTGCTCGCCTCCGGGCGGACTCGGTTGATCGACCGAGCCGCATTCCTGCGATGGAGCCTCGTCCCGGGACTGGTCCTGATCACGGCCTGCGCCGGTGACAGCCCCGGTACGACCGAGCCTCCGGTCGACCCGATCGCACCCGACGCCGACTTCACGGCGTCCCCACTGATCGGGCTCGCTCCACTCAACGTCACCTTCGACGGGTCCACCTCGGGCGCCTTCGATGGGACCATCGTCTCGTACGACTGGGACTTCGGGGACGGGGCCACCGGCACCGGCAGTGTCGTACAGCACGGCTATGCGGAGCCAGGCCTGTACACGGTCTCGCTCACCGTGACGAACAACGTCGGCAAGAGCGACCGGGAGACGATCGACGACATGATCGAGGCCAACCGAACGCTGTGGCGGTTCGACGTCGACAAGCCCATCTACTACTCGGCGCCAGCGGTCGGGCTCGACGGCACCATCTACGTGTCCACAGGCATCCTGCTGCGCACGAACTTCGGGCGGGTCCACGCCGTGAACCCCGACGGGACCGAGAAGTGGACGGCGGACCTGGACCAGAACGTGCCGCCCCCCGACGGGACCGTGCGCGCCGAGAACAACGGTTCCTCACCAGCGATCGGGCCCGACGGCACCGTCTACGTCGTAGACCACCGCAACGTGATCTACGCGTTCGAACCCATGACGGGGGCGCGAAAGTGGACCAACAACGACTACGAGAGTGCACTCTCCTGGGCCGTGGGTCAGAAGACGCCGGCCATCGCCGCCGACGGAACGCTCTACGTGTGCGCCGACCACTAGCTGATTGCCTTGGATCCGGTGGACGGGTCCGAGCTATGGAACCGAGACATCCGCGGGGGGAACGTCTGCGCGACCTCCGCCGTGATCGACGGTGACGGCGTCATCTACATCGTATCCAACGACTGGCTCCACGCCTTCGAGCCCGACGGTTCCCCACACTGGGCCCAGCCGTTCGAGCTGGCGCTCATACAAGAGAAGTCGTACTCCTCGCCGGCCATCGGCGCCGACGGCGTGCTCTACTTCGGTGCCGAGAAGTCGGGTGGGGGGTTCGCGGGCTACTTCTATGCGGTGAACCCGGGCGGGACCCTGAAGTGGCGCTACGAGGTCGACGGGGCACGTCAGGTGCGCGCCTCGCCAGCCATCGGGTCAGACGGAACGATCTACGTGACCACCAAGGCCTACTACGACCCGGCGAACGGGGCCCAGCCTGCGCTGGCCCTGGCGTTCAACCCGGACGGTAGCGTGAAGTGGAGGTACGAGATTCCCCCGTCGAACGAGGACATCCCGGCAGACTCGTACACGTCACCCGCGATCGGCGCCGACGGCAACATCTACTTCGCCGCGGAGAACGGCTACATCTTCGCCCTCGACTCCGACGGCGCCGTGGTGTGGAGGGAGAACTTCCACAACACGATGAACTGGTCCTCGCCCATGATCATGGACGACGGAACGCTCTACATCGGGGGCAACCAGGGTGAATCGGGGGGGCGCCTCGTCGCCGTCCAGACGTCGAGCCTGGGGCTGGACCCCGGGGCCTGGCCACGTTTCCGGGGGAACGCCACCAACACCGGACGGGTCCGGTAGGGCGAAGGGCAGCGGCCCTGGACCGTCGTCATCAGGGACACGGGGCCAGGGGCACCGATGCCCTCCCATGCCCGAACCGACACCCACGGTCCTCCCGTCTCGCTTGCTC
>JAHHMJ010000633.1 GCA_018678395.1 Gemmatimonadota bacterium
GTCGTAGACGATCCGGTCGCGCTCCGCCATCCCTTCCCGGGTCACGGCGAGGCGTCCGAGAGCATCTCCCACGTAGGCGTCCACGCCCGCGACGAAGAAGACCACCGCCGGCCGGCTGCGCAGGGCCATGTCGACGGCCCGTTCGACCGCCGCCAGAAACGGCCCGTCGTCGGTGCCGGCGGGGAGGTCGATGTCGAGGTCGCTCCGCTCCTTGCGGAACGGGTAGTTGCTCGCGCCGTGCACGGAGACGGTGAAGACGTCGGGGTCACCGTCGAACAGCGCGGCCGTCCCGTTCCCCTGATGGACGTCGAGATCGATCACGGCGGCGCGCGCGACGAGTCGGTGGGCCTGGAGATCCCGGACCGCCACGGCCACGTCGTTGAAGACGCAGAAGCCTTCCCCGTGGTCGGCGTAGGCGTGATGCGTACCGCCGGCGAGGTTCACGGCCCACCCCTCGTCCAGCGCCACGCGGGCGGCGGCGATCGTGCCGCCGACCGACCGGCGCGAGCGCTCGACCAGCTCCGGGGACCAGGGGAAGCCGATGCGCCGAACCTCGGCCGGCCCGAGGGAACCGGAGACCAGGGCAGACAGGTACTTCGGGGAGTGGACGCGTCCCAACTGCGCGTCGGTGGCCCCCGGAGGAACGTGCAGTCGAATCCCGGGGTGTTCGGCGACACGCGCGCGAAGGGCGGCGTACTTGGGCATCGGGAACCGGTGCCCGTTCGGCAGAGGAAGCACGAAGTGATCGCAATAGAAGGCCTTCATGGCCGGCAGGATAACCCGGGTGTGGGGCGGGGGTCCATCTGCGGTCTCGTGCGTCGCGGTCTCGCGGTTTGGGGCGTGGTGGCCGCGGGCCTGTGGGCGACTCCGGCGGCGATCCTCGCGCAGGAACCGACGGTCGTGCTCGACGGACGCGTCGTGGACGCCGACGGGCCGGTCTTCGCCGCCGATGTCACCCTGGAGGCGTCCGGGGCGGTCGCGATCCGGACGGCTTCGGCGCAGGACGGACGCTTCCGCGTCGAGGTGCCGGCAGGGCTCTACACCCTGCGGGTCGAACGGATCGGCTACGCGACGGCGACGCGGCTCCTGACCCTGCGCGGCCCGGATCCCGTCCCCGTCGTCGTGACGCTCCAGCCCGCGGCGATCCTTCTGGAGGGGGTCGGGGTCGAGGCGGCGCGTTCGCGCGAACGGCTGCGGTTCGAGGAGACGGCGGGGGCGTCGGTCCGCGAGCTCAGCGCGGACGATCTGCGTCGCGTTCCGGGGGTGGGAGAGGCCGACCCCGTGCGAGCGGTGGAGGTGCTGCCGGGTGTCGTGTCGACGTCGGACTTCTCGTCGGCGTTCCACGTCCGCGGGGGGTCGGCCGACCAGAACCTCATTCTCCTCGACGGGACGCCCATCTTCAGTCCCTTCCACCTCGGCGGGTTCTTCTCCGTCTTCAACGCCGACATGGTGTCGCGGGCGGAGCTCGCCTCGGGTGGCTTCCCGGCCCGATACGGGGGGCGCGTATCGTCGGTCCTCACGATCGAGAGCGATCCGGGCGGCGGCACGCTGGAGGTGGACGCGGGAGTCAGCGTGCTCGCCACGCGCGTCGCGGTGGCAGGCGGGGTGGGCGACCGGGACGTCCGCTGGCGTCTGTCCGCGCGGCGGTCCTACTTCGACAAGCTGCTCGCCCCGATCACCGACTTCCCGTATCACCTGCAGGATCTGCAGGGCGTGGCCGAGTTCGGCCTCGGTCCTCGGGACCGCATCCGGATCACCGCGTACACGGGGGACGACGTCCTCGACTTCACGCAGATCGACAACGAGGACTTTCCTCTCCGCGTCGACTGGAACTGGGGCAACGACGTGGCCGGAGTGCGGTGGGACCGGGACCTGTCGAACGGCCGGCTCACGGTGCGGGCGGCCACGAGTCGGTTCTCGACCGGTCTCGCGTTCCCGGATTTCGACGACACCGAGTTCCGCAGCCGCATCTCGCAGGAGGGCGGGGGAGTCGACTGGACGGTCCGACGGGGCGTCGTCGAGGTCGGTCTCGGCGCCGAGGTCCAGGACTATGCCTACGACAACCTGGCCTCCAGCGGTGGGACGGTGTTCAGCCAGGGGTTGGGAGACGGTCTGCAGCTGGCGGGATACCTCCAGACTTCGTGGCGCAGCCCCGGTCGCTGGCTGGTCGAGGCGGGCGCACGGGTCGATCGCTGGGCACCCGAGCCCGGTGATCCGGTGGTGACGCTCTCGCCACGCGTCGCCGTGAAACGCTTCTTCGGCCCGAACGCGCGCTGGGCCGTGAACGGCTCCCTCGGCCGCTACACCCAGTTCCTCCACTCGCTGCGGGACGAAGAGCTGCCCCTGGGCCTCGATGTCTGGGTCCTCTCCGGCGCGCGAGCGCCCCACGTGGTCTCCGACCAGGTGCAGGTGGGCGTGGAGGCGTTCCCGACCGATCGATGGACCGTGTCGCTCGAAGCCTATGCGCGAGCGTTCGACGGCGTCGTGACCTTCAACACGAGCGATGATCCCAACGACGACTTCGACGACATCCTCGTCGGCGACGGCCTGTCGTGGGGCGCCGACCTCTTTCTGCGTCGTACGGACACGCCCGTGAACGGGTGGTTGGCCCTGTCGTTCCTGAAGGCGGACCGGACCTTCCCGGACGTGTTCTCGGGCGCGCTGAACCGCCCCGACGTGACCTACGCTCCGATCTTCGATCGTCGGCTGGACCTGGATCTGGTGCTGCGCTTCCCCGCGCCCCGTGGGTGGGAGGGAGGCCTGCGGCTCAACGTCGGCACCGGCACCCCGTACACTCGCCCGACGGCCAGCTTCGCTGCCTACCAGCCGCGCGTACTGAAGGACGGTGGGCGGTCGGACTGGGCCGGTGAGACGGAGGACCTCGCCGGCTACGCGGTGCTGCTCGGCGATCGGAACGCAGACCGCTACCCCGTCTATCACCGCCTCGATCTGAGCCTTCGCAAGGACTACCGGAAGGGTTGGGGGGTGCTGACTCCCCACGTCGATCTGCTCAACGTGTACAACCGCAGAAACGTGCTCTTCTACTTCTACGAGTACGATCGATCACCCGCGGTGCGCTCCGGCTTCTCGATGTTTCCGTTCCTGCCGACCGTGGGACTGGAGGTCCGCTTCCGATGAGCTCCGTACCCCGACCCCGGCGTCACCGGTACGGCCTCGATGGGACGTTGCGACTGCGTCCCCTCGGGATCGGTCTCCTCGCACTGGCGTCGACCGGATGCGAACTCCAGGAGGTCACGCTGGCGGAGCCGCCCGTCGACGTCGTGGTCGTCGAGGGACTGGTCCAGGTCGGCATCCCGGCGCCCGGGGGAGCACCCGTGTCGGTCGACCGTCTCTCCGTGCTTCTCCACCGGACGGTGCAGGGGGACGAGGGCCTCAACACACCCGTGCCCGGCGCGCTCGTCGAGATCCGGAATCGCCGGGGTGCGGTCTACCCGCTCATCGGACTCGGCGACCCCAGCCCGTGCGTGTCGTCCACGCCGGTCGAGGCGACGGGAACCTGCTACGTCCTCGCGCCTCCCGAGCTCAATGTCTACCCGGCGGTGCAGCCTGGAGATACGCTCGACCTCGTCGTCACGCTGGAGGACGGGGGCGTGGGACGTTCCACCACCGTCGTGCCCGGCGACTTCGACCTCATCGGCCCCCGCAACGAAGAGACGTGCGTGATTCTCCCGGACGCGCCGTTCCCGTTCACCTGGTCGGCCTCCGAGGGCGCCTGGGCCTACGTCGCGGAGACCCAGATCTACGGCTTGACCGAGGCCCTCGCGCCGCGCGGGATCGAGGTCGAGGTGGATCCGCTCTTCCTGCTCGGGCTGTCGGTGTCCGCCGCGGACACCACCATCGCGTTCCCCGCCGAGTTCGGCGTGTTCGACCGTTTCGACCTCCAGAGAGACGTGGCTGTGGTGCTTCAGGCCGGCATGCCTCCGGGTACCTGGGCGCAGGTCGCGATCGCGGCGGTCGAGCGCAACTACGTGAACTGGATCCGCGGCGGGAACTTCAATCCCTCCGGCACGGTCCGCATTCCCTCGGTCACGGGCGACGCCACGGGGTTCTTCGGGGCGGCCTCGACGCGCTGGGCGGAGGTGCTGGTGAACCCGCCTCCGCAGGGTGGGGTCTATGCGGCGCCGCGGTGTCGCACCGCGGGGAGCTTCCAGGGAGGCTCGTACGGGGGGGAGCCGGGTCGGGTCAGCCC
>JAHHMJ010000209.1 GCA_018678395.1 Gemmatimonadota bacterium
ACCGTAGACCGAGTCGAAGGTGGAGGTCGTCGTCGGTGAGCACCGTGGGATTGTGCCGGGCGGCGAGGAGGTCCCCGAGCAGCCAGATTCCCGAGTAGACGCTCAAGGCCGTCAGGACCCAGGCCACCCCCACCGACCACCGCGAGACCACGAGGTGCACCGCCACCGTTTCCGCGACCACCGCCATCATGAGGGCGCCCAGCAGTGCCGGGTACCCGTTGCGGGTGTGGACGGAGAAGGCATGCCCGCGCGCCGGCCCGCGAGGTCGTCGCCACCCGGCCGTCGCGTACCAGAAGGCACCGAACTCCGAGGCGACCACGGTGGCCAGGCGGCCGCCGAGGATGTTGGCCAGCGCAGCCCGGAAGGCGTCCCGCGGCAGCACGTGGTCGGGCAGCATTCGCCGGTAGTCACCGCGAATCGCGCGGGCCCGCAGGAGCAGGGTGATCACGACCAGCGCTTCGGCGACGAGGGCGATGGTGGCGCCCCATCCGGAGAGGTCGAGATGGGCGTCGGGAATCCACCACTCGGCCAGCACGATCCCGGTCACCAGCAGGGGCGCCAGGACGAGGATGTCGGCCGCGCCGGTCCGGACCAGGAAGAGGTAGCCCAGAAACGGAAGCCCCACCATGAGGTCTATGGCCAGCGCCGGCGCCAGCGCCTGGGGCGATAGGGCGTACGCGGGCAGCCGAAGAATCAGCAGCGCGGCCGTCAGAAGAAGGCCGGCCGACACGAGAAAGGCCCCCTGCGGGGTCCAGGAGGGGACGCGTCGGGCGTTCACCGATATCACCGGTGTCGAGGGTGGACGATGATCCGGCGAGGTCTACCCGTGACGAGGTGGGGCGTGCCTCACGCGAACTGTGTACTCAGCCGGCCAGATGCCCCGGAGTCGGGAGGATCGTGCCGGCGACGACGGGGCCGACCGGGACCGTCGGGGGATTCGCGCTCGTGCGGCCCTGGCCCATCACCTGGGTCACGGGCTGCGCCGACATCCACAGCTCCATCGTCTGGGCGAGTCCCTTGGCCACCGCTTTGCAGAGTGCATCGGCCTTGCCCTGGCCGATGCGAAGCGCCAGGGCCCTCTCCAGCGACGTCTCGGAAATCGTGTCGCGGTGGAACTGCAGCATGATGAAGGGCGTGGGTACGTTCGGAGTGGGCGGAGCCACCGGTCCGGGCCACGCGGCGAACGTCGGGTACCACGCCAGTCCCGGCACGGATACGGAGCTGACGAAGCGAGCCCAGGTCTCGCCGATTACTTCGGCGATCGGGGTCCCGTACTCCTTGACCACGGCGGAGGGCACTGCGAGTGAGGGAGCACTCTTCATGAGCGCTCCGAGATCCGGTCCTTCGAGGCGACCCCCGGTCGCGGTCGGTCCGTGGATCACGACGTCCCTGAAGCCGGCCTGCTGGCGCCAGAGGTCGTGCGCGAACCGGAACGCGTTCCAGATCGGCTCGATTGCGTCGGCGGGATCCGCGGTGGCCCCGGATCCGACGCCAGGTGCTCCAACGCCGAACCCCGGCTGAAGGTTGGCAGGCGGAAACGACGGCGTCGGCGGAGTGCTCGTTCCGGAGATCTGATCGTAGTTCAGCTTCGTCGTCCTGATCAGGCTCTTCTCGTCGATCGAGGGCATCGGCAGCTCCGGTGGAAGTGGGGTGGATCGCCCCGGGCGAAACGTCGCTCGGCTGCAGGTTGGGTTGGCTTCGGGGGCTTGGTCAAGGGCACGCACTTGACGTACGTACATGGTTTGTCCAAGTTTTTTCCTCAACGTTGTATAACTATTGCGTCCGCCGAGGGCCCTCGGCTGCGCGTCACATAGAGAGCGCCCATGTCCGCAGTCGCTGTTCTGGCCTTCGCGGCCGCTGTCCAGATGGGAGGCGAGGAAGGCCCGTCGTCGTCTGCGCGCGGCGCTTCGGCGCCTGTCTCCGCACCGGCGTCCGCCGTAGCGGTCTACGAGGGTCGCGAGGGGGCTCTCTCGGTCGCCGCTCCGTGGGTGGCCGAGGCCGACATCGCCATCGACGGTCGTCTCAGCGAGGCCGTGTGGCAGAAGGCGTCGCTGCTGACTGCGTTCACTCAGTACGATCCGGTCGAGGGCGGAGCTGCGACGCAGGACACCGAGGTTCGAATGCTGGTTACCGACGACGCGATCCTCTTCGGGATTCGCGCGCGGGACAGTGAGCCGGATGGCGTGCGGGCGTCGCTCGCTCGGCGCGACCAGTACGGCCGCTCGGATGACTGGGTGCGCATCGTTCTCGATACCTTCGGCGCGCAGCGCGAGGCGTTCGTCTTTCAGGTCAATCCGCTGGGAATCCAGGGGGACGGCCTGTGGGTGGAGGGCGGCGCAGGGTGGGGTGATCCCATCGATTGGAGCCCGGACTTCCTCTGGTCGTCGGAGGGGCGGATCGATCCGGAGGGGTACACCGTCGAGATGCGGATTCCGCTGAAGAGCCTGCGCTTCCCGGAAGCGTCGCTGCAGGACTGGGGACTCCAGGTCACGCGGCGCATCCAGCGTAACGGTTACGAGTCCACCTGGGCGCCTCGCACCCGCGCGCAGGCCAACGGCCTGGCCCAGACCGGCCGCATCGAGGGCCTGCGGGATCTCGATCCGGGTGTCTTTCTCGAGGTGAACCCGGTCCTGACCGGTGCGAAAAGCGGCGCGTGGAGTTCGGACTCCGGGCGACTGGCGTGGACGCCGTCGCAGCAGGAGGTTGGGCTGAATGTCAGCTACGGGCTCACCTCGAACCTCACGCTCACGGGCACGGTCAACCCGGACTTCAGCCAGGTCGAGGCCGACGCGGGCCAGATCACCGTCAACGAGCGTTTCGCCCTCTTCCTCCCGGAGCGACGCCCGTTCTTTCTAGAGGGCACCGAGCTCTTCCAGATGCCGCGACGCCTCGTGTACACGCGGGCGATCGCGAACCCGACCGGCGCGGCGAAGGTCTCCGGCAAGGTTGGGGGCACCAACATCGCCTACCTCGGCGCGGTCGACGATCTGGGTGGCGGGGCCGAGCGACCCGTGTTCAACATCCTGCGGGTGCGTCGCGATGTCGGCGCGTCGTCGACCGTCGGCGCGGTATACACGGATCGCACGCTGTCCGGCGACGATTTCAACCGCGTGGCCGGTATCGATGGCCGCTTCATCGTCGGCGGCCGCTACACGCTGGAGTTCCTGGCGGCGGGAAGCGCCGATGGGCGTCAGGGCGCCGGTGCCGACTGGGGGTCGCTCCTGTCTGCGAGCCTCGATCGTTCTGGCCGCTCGTTCTCGTTCGGGGCCTCGTTCGAGGACGCGACCGAGGACTTCCGAGCGCGCAGCGGCTTCATCCGCAGGGTGGGGGTGACCGAGGCCGAGGCGAACGCGCGATACACCTTCCGTGGTGACCGTGGCGCCCTCGTCGAGAGCTGGGGCCCGTCGATCTCGGTCGAATCACTCTGGGATCGGGCCGCGTTCTGGTCGGGTGCGGGGGCGCTCGAGACCCAGGCCGAGCTGGACATGCGCGTCTCGCTCCGGGGGAATCTGGGGGTCTCGGTATCGCTGGGTCGCTCGACCTTCAACACCCCGGCGTCCGACTACACCGGGCTCGTCGTGGACGGTGCACAGGAGGTCGACGGTGCGACGCCCTCGGCATTCACGCCGCGTTCCGGGCTGTTCGAGGGCATGCTGTCGCTGCGTTTCCGCTCGTGGATCCGGTCCTGGGAGCGCGTTCGTCTGTCGTTCAGCGGGGGCTGGAGCGAGTCCCCCCTCTTCGACCGCTCCACCGGGGCCCCGGTCGATCTCGGTGCGCGGTGGAACGGCGAGGTGGGCGTGACGCTGATCCCGACCGGGTCGCTTCAGACCGAGCTGGGACTCCGGCACGTCACACTGCGGCGCCCGCGCGACGGATCGACCTACTCCTCGGCCACCATCCCGAGAATTCAGGCTCGCTACCAGTTCAGCCGCTCGATCTATGGGCGGGTGAATGCCGAGTACTCGAGTCAGGACCGCGGACTCCTGCTCGATCCGGCTACGGGGCGCCCGATCGTATTCTGTGAGGACGGCTCCTGCTCCGCGCGCTCCGCCAGCGAGTCGCACCGGCTCGCCATCGATGCGCTGGTCGGCTACGAGCCGTCTCCGGGTACGGTCTTCTTCATCGGGTACGCACGCCAGGCGAATGATCCGACGGCGTTCGGCTTCCAGAACGTGCAGACCCAGTCGGAAGGGGTCTTCGTGAAGCTGAGTTACCGCTTCCGGATGTAGGGGACGGCGGCTACGCCGGTCCTCGCCGCACCCGCTTCTCCCACCTCCGCTCCAGACCGAGCAGCGCGAGATCCAGGATCGTCTGGCCGACCAGGATTCCGGCCAGGGCGACCGCGTCGAACCTCCGGGCCGCTGCGATGACCAGCGCGAACACCAGGAACGGGCCCGACACCCGCAGGAGCCAGCGGATCAGGATCCGGTCGTTGCGCTCGATGCTGGGCCCACCCTCTCGGGCGCGATGCATGCCGCGGCGGGCTGTCACGATGCCCTGCCAGACGATGACGACGAGGGCCAGAGCCGTGGCGCGCGCCGATTCCGCGACGAGCGAGCCGACCGGAACCACGGGGTCCCCGCGCGCCAGCACGGCCCACATCAGGAATCCCACAGGCGCGAGCATCGCGGCGTAGGCCGCCCGCGCGAGCGCAGAGCGCTCCGGGTAGGCGAACAGCCAACCGAGCGCGGCCGAGGTGACGATCACCTCGCACGAGATGACGAACAGGATCAGGCGGGCGTCCCACCCGAGCCACAGCACACCCAGAATCGGGACGACGCGAGACGCAATGAGACTGCCGCGCTCGCTGCCGGACCACCGGGCCGGACCGTGGCTCACCATGCTCGAGCTCGATGTGCGATGTCAGCCACCACGACTCTCGAACCGGTCGTCGCCGATGAGGGCCGCCAACTCACGGTGGCCGGTCCGGAGCGTCCCCACCCACGGCGGGGCCTCTCCTTTCTTCGCCACACCC
>JAHHMJ010000479.1 GCA_018678395.1 Gemmatimonadota bacterium
AGGTCGAGCACGAAGACGGGGCCCTGGGCCTCGGTGAGGGTGACCTCGATGAGCGAGAGCAACTCGCGCTGCTCGACATCCTCCGCCTCGGGTAGTGCCTCGCCGTCGCCGCGCTCCGCCGAGGCGAGCAGAGCCTCGACCCGCGACGACGTCCAGGCCCGATTCAGGTCCCGGTCGATGTAGCGGCGCCCACGCGCCAGCGCCTGAAGGTTTCCGGCCACGAAGACCACGGTGCCCTCGAGCTTCGCCGAGCGGCCCGTGAGAGCCGCATTCACGCGCCGCGCGGCCTCGACCCCAGCGGGCTCGTTCCCGTGCAGTCCCCCGACCACCATCAGCGTCGGAGCACCCGCACCCTGCATTCCGAGACGCCCGAGCACGCGGCCCAACGTAGCTTCCACTACCAACTCATTCCTCTGCCTCCCGAAGACGCTCCTCCAGGAGTTGGTAGGCGATGGGCATGAAGTCCCTCTCGCTCACGATCCCGACGAGCTTTCCCTGATCCACGACCGGAAGGCAGGACACCCTGCGGTCGCGCATCAGTTCGATCGCTTCCAAGGTCGCGGTTTCCGGCGTCACAGTCACCGGGTCGCGGTCCATGATCATCTTCACGGGTCGAGCGTCGTCTTCGTCGAACTCCCCACCCGACTGCGAAATCAGCCGCAGGACCGAACGATAGGAGACGAGTCCGACCAGGCGGTGGTTGTCGTCTTCGACGAGGACGTGGCGGATCTGCTTGCGATCCATGAGGAACGCCACCATCTGCACGAGTTCGTCCTCGTGAACCGTGAAGAGATACGTGGTCATGTACTGCTCGACACGGAGGTAGTTGAGCTTCCACCCACCCGCCTCTTCGAGCTCCGCCAGCGGCCATCGGTGCACGGGACCGGCCTCCTGCTGCAACCGGACCGACGCCGCCGTCACGGCGGCGAGCCGCTCGCCGCGCGTTCCCTGGTCCTTCATGTGGGTGAGGGAGCGCATCGCCCACGTCGCACCGGTCTGGCCGGACTCCACGCGGTCTGCGATCACCCCCAGGTAGCGATCGATGTCCGCCGGGCGCACCCCGTATTGGTCGAGGCCGCGTCGAGCCAGCGGCAGGAGCGTGCCCAGGATGAGATCGGGCGCCGACACCGTCTGCCCCCCGACCCAGTTCATCGCCGCCTTGAGACCGAGCTTGGCGGCCGCCGCGCAGTTCCCCTTCACGTCGTCGAAGTCCATGACCTCGGTGATGTCCCCGTACTCGGCGACGCCTCCGAGGACCGCCCCGATCCAGAAGGCCGCGTTGGCCACCTCGTCGAGGACGGTGGGACCGGACGGCAGCGTGCGGCACTCGATGCGCAGGTGCGGCTTTCCGTCGCTGATGCCGTAGCAGGGCCGGTTCCAGCGATACACGGTGCCGTTGTGGAGCTGCAGTGCCTGCAGCTTCGGGATGCCCCCCGCGTCGAGTATGGCGATCGGGTCCTCGTCGACGTTCGTGGCCAGCAGCACCCGGAACCGTGCGATGTCCTCCTGGAAGAGGTCGATCACCGAGTCGTGGATCCAGCGATCACCGAAACGAACCCGAGGCGACATCTCCCGCAGGTGCATGGTGCCGGATCGTGTGTCCAGGGACTGCTGGAACAGAGCGATGCGCGTCTCGGCCCACAGCCGCTTGCCGAAGAGCAGCGGCGAGTTGACGGCAGCGGCGAGCACCGGGCCGGTGATCGCCTGGGCCATGTTGTAGAAGGGGACGAACTCTTCGGCCGACACCTGGAGGTGTACCTGGGCGGAGGTGTTGCAGGACTCGAGCATGACCGAGTCGTGCTCGACCAGCAGTTCGTCGGTGCCCTCGATACGCAGCCGGAAGACCCCGCCGCCGCGCATCCGGGCCAACGCGTCGTTCAAGGCGTAGTAGCGGGCGCGCGGGGTGATGTTCTCGAGCGTGAGGTCGGCCTTGGTCAGCGTCGGAAGAATCCCGGTGAGACACACCTCCGATCCCTCCGCGCGAGCCGCCTCGCGCGCCTGCAGCATCAGTTCGTCGAGCCGCGCCTCCATGCGGGAAAAGGCATCCCCTTCGAGAACCGAAGGCTCCAGATTGACCTCGAGATTGAAGCGCGCCAGTTCCGGAGTGAACGGCTCTCCGAGCCGTTTCAACACCTCGACGCCGGTGCTGGCGGGGCGCCATCCCCGCCCGACCAGAAAGAACTCCTGCTCCGCGCCGATGCGGCGTATCCCGGACTCGATCATCCCGGAGTCGAGCATGCGCTCGAGCGCCTGCAGATCTCTCAGCAGGGCGCGCGTGAATGCGCGAAACGCGTCCGGGGTCTGTTCAGCAACCAGGTCCTGGCCCATCGGTCCTCACACGAAGGTGGCGATCTCTGAAAGCGGCTTCTTGGTGATGTCGGGCACTTCGGCCCCCTCGGCGGGAAAGCCGACGACGAGCAGGAGGAAGGCCCGCTCGTGGTCGGGTCGGCCGAGGACCTCGTTGAGGAAACGCATCGGCGAGGGTGTGTGGGTCAGTGTGGCGAGTCCGGCCTGGTGGAACGCCGTGACCAGAATGCCCGTCGCGATCCCCACCGACTCCGTCACGTAGTAGTTCTTGCGTCGGGAGCCGTCGGGCTCGGGGTGCCAGCTCTCGGCGAACACCGCGACGAGCCATGGAGCGATCTCGAGAAACGGCTTGCTGGCGTCGGTGCCCAGCGGGGCGAGCGCCTCGAGCCACTCGTCCGGGGCGCGCCCCCCGTAGAACTCCGCCTCCTCGGCTTCGGCGGCGACCCGGATGGCACGCTTCGTCTCGGGATCGGAGACCGCGACGAAGTGCCAGGGCTGGAGATTCGCGCCGTTGGGCGCCGTGCCGGCCGCCAGGATGCATGCCTCCACGACTTCTCGCGGAACGGGACGCTCCGAGAAGTGACGAACGGTGCGCCGCGTCCGGACGTCCTCGTAGAACGCATTCGCGCGCTCGCGCACAGCGTCGACCGTCAATTCAGGACGGTGCGACAGCGGAATGGTTCGAGGAGTGGACGCCAAGGGGATTCCGGGACCGAGGAACGAACGGTCAGAATCTCGGTCCCCTGTCCCCCCGTCAAGCGAGAGGCGCGACGTCAGGGACCCCGTCGGAGCGCCTGGAGCGCCGCGGGGCCCGGGCCGGCGCTGGACAGGGCCGCCAGCACGCGTCGCGGCGGCACTCCCAGATACTCGGTGAAGAAGCGGAGATGTACGAGCGCCACGACCTCGTCGTCTCTCAGCTCGAGAGCGGGCCAGCCGGTGCGTGGACTCCCCTGAAATCCCTCATATGCGCGAGCGAGCGCACCGGGATCGTCCGAGGGGTCCAGGGCCACGTGGAAGTCCCCCGCGTGCAGCTGCCACCGCGCCGCGATCTGCATCCAACTCCGCCCCGCATTGCGCAGCGCCATCACCGCGTCCGGCGAGATCCCGCCACGCGCCGCGAGGTGCAGCACCACCGGGAGTTCGCTCGCGGGGCGACCCCACCCGTACAGGACCCGGATCTCATCGGCCGAGACGCGATAGTGCTCGGCCACGGCCTGCAGGTAGATGTTTTCGGGCCCCTGCGCAGCAGCGGGCACCGTGAACCCGACGCCCCAGAGGAGCGCGAGGACCAGGGCGAAGCGGGAGGGGGCGAACGGCATGCGGCTCCTCCGAGCGTGGTTCGAACGGGATCGGGGGATCGACGAGGTCATACACCAACGCTGCACACGGGTCCCGTGTTCGCGCCAGTGTTCGCTCACGATCGGTCGGGTCGGAGACGAAGCGTCGCCCCCTCAGCCTCCGGCGTCTTCGACGATATCGGCGTACGAATCAGGATTCCAGCGCGGCCGTTCGTCGGCCGCCGCGATCTCGAGGCCGAGGTGGAAGAGCAGCCGACCGATCCGCGCCGTCTTCTCGGTGTCGATCTTGTCCACCTCGTCCGAGGCGCGGTGGTAGTCCTCGTGGGTCCCGTTGAAGAAGAACAGGACCGGCACGCCCTTCCGAGCGAAGTTGAAGTGGTCCGACCGGAAGTAGAAGCGCTCGTCCGGCCAGATGTCGTCGATCGCCGTCATCCCCAGATCCGGATAGGCCTCGTTGACCCGGGCGAGGGTCTCGCCGAGGTCCGAGTGCTCCTTCCCGATCGCGACGATCGTGTCGGACCAGTTCCGACCCACCATGTCGGCGTTCAGGTTCGCGACCATCGCCTCGACCGCCACCGGGGGGTGGTCGGCGAAGTAGCCGCTTCCGAGCAGCCCTTTCTCCTCGCCGCTCACCAGCAGGAAGATCATGGACCGGCGCGGGGCCACGTCCAGCGACGCCATCGCCTCGGCCACCTCGATGACCGCGGCCGTCCCCGATGCATCGTCGTCGGCGCCGTTGAAGATCGAGTCGCCGCCCTCGGCCGAGGGACGCACCCCGACGTGGTCCATGTGGGCCGAGTAGACCACGTATTCGTCGCGGAGTTCGGGATCGCTGCCCTCGAGAATCCCGACCACGTTGGGGGCGGTCGCGTCCTCCAGAATGTCGAGGCGGATGGTCGAGGAGGAGGCGACGTCGGTGACGTCGATGCGCACCTCTTCGGCCTGTCGGGCCTGCAGGGCATCGACATCGATCCCTCGTGCACCCAGGGCCCGCCGGACCGCGGCCTCGCGCACGAGCATCGAGGTGGTTCGGTCCGCATCGACCTCACCCACCACGCGCGAGCCTCGTGCAGCGCGCTCGGCCGAGCGGGTCCAGCGCTCGTCGTCGAGCGTGGTCACCACGTAGACGGCCCCTGCACCGGCCGCGAAGAGCCCCTCGACCCGAGCGGGCCACGAAGGGCCTCGTGTCGCCTCCATCCCCGGCCCGGCGAAGACGAACACCTGGGCTTCCCCGGGCAGATCGGCGACCTCGCCATCGGAGCCGGACAGCAGAACCACCGGGCCCTCCGACAGCCCCTCCCTCGGGAGAGCGGTCGCCGTGAGGTCGGCGCCCCATGCGAGGCTCGCATCGCCGACGGTCAGGGACGACGCCGACGCGTCGACGGTCATGCGGCGAAGGGCGTAGCGCTGGATGTAGCCCTCTTCCATGCCGGGCTGGAGCCCGAACCGTTCGAACTCGCCGGCGATCCACTCCGCGACTGCGTCGAGCTCCGGACTGGGCGTGTCGCGTCCCCGCATGCTGTCGGCCGCGAGCAGTGCGATGCGGTCGTACAGATCTTCGGGCGTGATGGTCGCCGCCGCTGCCACGGCGGCGGCGCGGTCGACCGTCGACGACGGCTCCGGTGTGTCGGCGGGGGCGTCACGGCAGCCGCCGAGAGCCACGAATACCACCAGAAGCGACCACCCACCTGCACGATTCACTCGGACCATTCCCATCCCCTCGTGGAGTTCGACACGACGACTCCGCAAGATAGCGTCCCTCCCCACGGGGCGCCCCTACTCGGCGGCCAGCGCTCTCGCCGGATCGATGCGACTCGCGCTGCGAGCCGGCAGCCACGCCCCGAGAGCCGCGACGGCCAGCAGGACGAGTACGGCAGGCACGAAGCTCGCCGGCGAACGCGGGTCGATACCGACGACCAGACCCTGAAGGGCTCCGACCAGCGGCACGGCGAGCAGGAGCCCGAGCACCATTCCCAGAGTCACCCTGCGAAGGGACTGCCCGACGATGCGCCGACGGACCGCGCCGGGATCAGCTCCCAGGGCGAGCCGCAGGCCGATCTCCCGTGTCCGTCGGGCCACGGCCCGAGCCGTGACCCCGTAGATGCCCACGGCCCCGAGGGCCAGCGAGACGACGGCGAACGCCCCCATCAGCTTCGCCAGGAGGTCGAAGCCCGCCATCCGCTCCGAGACCCGTTCGGGCATGGTCTGAACGTCGAAGAGCGGCACCGCGGGATCGACGCGGGCAACCGCGGCCCGTAGCGCCGGCACGAGCGCGGCCGGATCAGCCGAGGTGCGGACGACGAGCGTCCGGGTCCACGTGGGCAGCTGCGCCATCGGCACGTAGAGCGACGGCTCCAGGGGCCGATCGATCGCGCGCTCGATGTGGTTTTCGACCACGCCGACGATGCGGACGGGCCCTTCGGCCGAGCCCCACGTGAAGGTGGCGTCCAGCGCGTCCCCGCCCCCGAGATACCGCTGGACGAAGCTTTGGTTGACCAGCGCGACCGGCTCGGTATCCAGTCGATCGCTGGCCGTGACGTCCCGCCCGGCCCGCACACCGATCCGAAGGGCGTCGAGGTAGCCGGGAACGAGACGGGTCA
>JAHHMJ010000426.1 GCA_018678395.1 Gemmatimonadota bacterium
GCCGATGCCCGCGCGGTGATGATGGATCACGGCATTCTCCTCGTCCGTCTGCAGGACGTGGGACTGGGTTCGGGGGAGGGCCTGCATTTCGCCCAGGCTCTGTCCCGACGTGGAACGAGCATCGGGCCGGTCGAGACGATCGGAGATGGTGCGGCAGTGGATCCGCTGGAAGAGACGCCGGAACTCGCCAGCGGGGGTGACCGGGCACTTGCCGTGTGGCGGTTCAACTCGTTCGTGGCCGCTGACGAGCGTCTCGTCGGCCGGGTCATTGATTCCTACGGTCGACCCTTGAGTCCGCCGCTCGATCTTTCCGCCACGGCTCCGCCCGGCACCTCTCCGGGAGCTCCGATGCTCCAACACGCCGTGGCGTGGGACGGGGAGCGATTCGCGGTGTTCTGGAACACCCAGGCCGCGCCCAACCAACTTCTGATGACGATGGTTGAGGCGGACGGGGCCACGAGTCCCGTGGCAACCGTCGTTCTCGCAGATCTCGACGGTAACGAGAGTAACATCAGTCGCATCCGCGGTTTCTGGACGGGAGATCGGTACGTACTCGCTGTCACACACTCAGGGGCGGGTGGCGAGGCCAATCTTTATGTCCTTGCAGTCAATCGCGATGGAGTCCTACTCCAGAACGCTCCGATCGCCAGCAATTCGACCTTCTTGCGTGGCTCACTGGGCGATGATCGGGTCCTGTTCACCTGGAAGGAAGGGGGCCTTACCACGGACTACATCCGCGCCGTGCTCGTCACCCTGGACGGCACGCCGGTCGTCCCGCCCGGTGTCCTGTCGCTCGCGGAGTGGCCGAGCGGCTTCGTCCGGCGCCCGGAGGCCGGGTGGTCAGGTGAGGAGTTCCTGGTCGTGTTCGGGGAACAGACGTTCCAGCAAAACGACATCTGGCACGTGGTTCGGCTGCTTTCGGACGGGACGATCCTCGATCCCGATCCGGTCCGCCTCTTCAACCGCGATACGTTATTCGTGGAGCAGGTGCTGTGGTCCGGAAGGGACTGGCTGTTCTTCGCGCTCCAGACCGGAGCCCCGCTCCAGCTCGCACTCTATCGACTCGAATGCAGTTGCAATGATCAGGACGGAGACGGCTTCGACGCTTGTGTGGCGGACGACTGCGACGACCGGGATCCTTTCGCGTACCCCGAAGCGCTCGAGCTTTGTTCGGGCGGCGCGGACGAGGACTGCGACGGCCTGTTCGACTGCGCGGACCCGGACTGCGCCCCGGCCGGCAGCGCTCCCACCGCGATCACGGACCTGCGCAGCGACGGCACGACGTGGACGTGGACGGCGCCGGCGGGAACGGATCGCTACGACCTGGCGCGCGGGCTCGTGTCGGAACTCCGCCAGAGAGGGGACTTCTACAACGCGGATTGCGCCGGTCGGGAACTGGTCGGTTCGTCGTGGTATGACGACGGTCGGAACCCCGCCTCGGGCGAGGTGCTATGGTACCTGGTACGTGCGGAGGACGCGCCGTGCGCGTTTGGGACTTGGAATGACAATGCGACTGCTGTAGTGAACGTTTGTGACTAGGAGGATGGCGCTCCGCGCGGATGACGTGCGGCGTCACCGTCGCAGCATGCGAAACGCGTCGCCACCCGCTCTCTCTCGCGCCGGAAGAGCCAGAGAGCTTTGCGGCGCACCCCGCCGGATCACGGCCGGACCGCGAGAGTCACCCGCACGCACCCGTCCCGCCACGTCGCGCCCGTTTCCTGTTAACCAGAGAGCGGAAGTTTCGAGGCGGGAGAGGCTGGCTCCTGAGGACGGACTCGAACCGCCGACCCGGTGGTTAACAGCCACCTGCTCTACCAACTGAGCTACTCAGGAACGATGAGCCTTGCAGCGGGGATAATTACCACCGGATCCGGGGTCCGTCAACCGAAGAGGTTGGGCGGGTGTCGAGGTCGTGGGGGTGTGGTGGCGAGGGTGGCCGGGTAAGCCGCAAATTCTGGATTCGGGGGCTCTCACGGTTCGATCTCGCCCGAGGCGATGGCGGACAGGAGCTTTCGGATCGCCTGGCCGCGGTGGGAGAGTTGCTGTTTCCGGTCGCGTGGGATCTGGGCGAAAGTACGGCCAATCGGCTGGTGAAAAAAAACCGGATCGTACCCGAATCCGTTCTCGCCGGTCGGGGCGTGCGTGATGCGGCCCTCGACCACGCCGTCGAAGGTCGCGAGTGTGCGGCCCTCGCGGGCGAGCGCGAGGACGCAGCGGAAGCGGGCGGTCCTCCGTTCGTCGGGGACGTCGCGGAGTTCGTCGAGGAGATGTTCGACGCGGCCCGGGTCGTCGAGGCCCGGTCCGCCGTAGCGGGCCGAGAGCACGCCCGGCGCGCCGTCGAGCGCGTCGACCTCGAGGCCCGAGTCGTCGGCGAGCACCGGGAGGTCGGTCGCCAACGAGTAGCCCTCGGCCTTCAGGCGGGCGTTCGCCTCGAACGTCGTGCCGGTCTCCTTGACCTCCTCGACCGCCCCGAGGGCGTCCATGCCGAGGACCTCGAGGCCCGCCTCTTCGAGCGCGTGGGCGAACTCCCGGACCTTGCCCGGGTTGCCGGTCGCGACGACGACGCGGCGCATGGTCAGCCGGCGACCTGGATCGCGGCGAGGGCCTGCTCGCCCGCGACCTCCGCGACGACCGCGCGTTGCAGTTCGATCAGGCG
>JAHHMJ010000543.1 GCA_018678395.1 Gemmatimonadota bacterium
GGGCAGGGGAGTGATCCCCTGCCCCGCTTCGTGCTACCCGGGTTGACCTACACCCGGTCTTCGATCATCCACCCACACCCGGAACGTTCGGGTTGCGGTCCCTCTCGGAGCCGGGGATGTCGAAGCAGAACGAGTTGGGCACCCCATTGGTCTCTCCACGCCTGTACTCCGTGAAGAGGGGGGTGTACCCCGGATGGCTCGGGTTTTCCCAATCGGGAATGTCCAGCGTACCGGGCGCGCTGCTGGCGAGCCAGCGGCGCTCGTCGGGAGCGGCCCGTCCCTCGAGCCACATCTCGATCCGACGCTCCCGCTTCAGGTGCGTCCACGCCTCGTCCGCATTCGCGGCGGTGACCGCGGCCAGGGGCGTGCCGCCCTCGGACACGTAGCCGTCGCCGTTGGTGACGTCGGCCATCTTGCGCGTGCGAACCTGGTTGATCAGGTCCATCGCCGCTCCGACGCCACCGCCACCCGCACCCCGCAGGATGGCCTCGGCCTGTACGAGGCGCATCTCGGCCCCGCTCGCGATGTTCACGTCGTCGTTACGCGACGTGTACTTGAGCATGGGCTTGTAGGGGACCGGCCCGAAGCCCGAGAGGCTTCCGACGGCCAGCGGGTAGGCGGGATCCGTCCCCCACCGCACCCGGGGGTCACCCGTCTGCAGGTAGTAGTCCTCGTAGAACGTGAACTTCACCGTGTACGAGCGGAACGTCCCGCTGTTGGCCTCCCAGATGTAGTTGTACAGGCCCGACTCGGACTCGTCCTGATCGAGCGCCTGCACGAAGTCGATACTGACCTGGGCTGCATCGTCGTGCGCCTGCTGCCAGTTGCCCAGCCACAGGTGCGCCTGCGCCCGACCGGCGTAGGCGGCGTCACGCTCCGCATCCGTCGCCGCGAAACTCAGCGCCGAGGTGAAGGAGGCGACGGCCCGCTCGAAATACGGATCGGTGGTGCCGGCGAAATACTCCGGCGGATCCGTGTTGGTCGGGTCGGTCGTCGTCGGCAGCACCGTGTCGCACCACCACTCACCGAGGATGCGGTACGAGAATCCGGCCCAGAGGTGGGCCAGGTACAGGCGGTTGTCGCTCGCTCCGGCCTCGGTGAACCGCTGGATGGCGGTTTCCGCGATGAAGCGCGCCTGGTGCATCGCCGTGAAGTTCGCCCCGTACTCGGGCTGGATGTTGCCGGCGTGCACCTGAACGGCCGTGCCCCAGGCGCCGATCTGGCCGCCCGGGAAGATCTGACGAGAGATCAGCGCCATGTCGAAGGCGCGATCCGTATACCCGTTCACGATGGAGCGGATCGCTCCGTTGACGAGCCCGATCTGAGCGGCTTCGTCACCCAGGAACTCGTCCTGGATGGGACCGGGGTTCGTGACGTCACAGCCGGCCGTGAACACGGTCAGCACCAGCGCGCCACTGAGGAGTCCCAGCGAATTCTTGATCTTCTTGTAGTTCATATCCGTACCCTCCTCAGAACGTCACGCGGAGAGACAGACGGAGCGTCGCCGGCGCAGGCGTGCGCTCGGCGGCGTTCGCGATACCCTCACCCGCAGGGCCTGCGCCCGTGTCGGGCGACAGCTCGATGTCGTACCACGGGATCTCACGATACCAGTCGAACGAGTTGAGGAGCGTGAGCGTGAGCGCCGCGTTCGAAACGCGATCCGGGAACGCGAAGTTCACCGGAACCGTCGCGCTCACACTGCGGAGCTTGAAGTAGTCGGCATCGAACCAGTAGTCGTCCGAGGCGCCCGGAGTGCAGCGCTCCCGCCAGATGGCGGGGATGCCGTCCTTCAGCTGAATCGAGTTCGCCGGGTCCACGTAGTACGGGAAGCACAGCGGCGAACGCACCGACCGACCGATCGGAATCGGGTTGACCTCGACGAAGTTGCCGCCGCGGTACTCACCACGGGCGGAGATCGAGATGTCCCCCGGGACGCGAAGCGTGAGGCTCGGCGTGACGAAGTGGGTCGGGAACTTGGGCCCGATGAACTGCTCGTCGGGCTGTCCGTCACCGTCGGCGTCGATGTACTCGAAGTCGCCGATCTCGTTCGGGTTGGCCACCCGACGGTTGTCCCACGCCGCCGGAACCGGGTACCCCTCGGCGATCCGACCGGAGAGGGCGTTGAACGGCGCGGTGCCGCCCAGGTCGACCACTTCGGTCTTGGTCGTCGAGATGCCCAGGCCCACGTCGAGGCCCCACTCGGCTCCCTCGATCACCGAACCGTCGAGCTGAAGCTCGAGGCCGTTGTTGGCGATCGTACCGACGTTCTCCAACTGGCTCGACGAGAAGCCGAGCGACGGAATCGCGGACACCGCCATGAGGGCGTCCTCGGTCCGCTGCCGATAGTAGGTGAAGGTGGCCGCGAGACGGTCGTTGAACCACGAACCGTCGAAGCCGACCTCGAACTCCTGCGTGACCTCCGGACCCAGATCCGCGTTGCCGCGGTTCGAGGGCAGGAACGCCGGCGCGCCGATGTAGCCGACCGGGTTCCACGTCCGAACGGCGTCGAACGTTCCCGGGGCGCGGCCCGACTTACCGAACGCCGAACGGAGCTTGAAGGTGCCCAGAGCCTCGGGCCAGAAGTCCTCGTCACTCATGATCCACGAGGCGGAGACCTTCGGGTACGACTGCAGACCGAAGCCCGAACCGAAGGCGCTGTTTCCGTCCACGCGGAGACCGGCGGTGATGAAGTACTTGTCGCTGATGTCGAAGACGTTCTGGACGAAGAATCCGGCGTTCCAGACCGTCTGGCGGGTCTCTTCCGAGATCCGGATGGCGGCCGAAGAAACCGTCGGCTCCACCGCGCCCGGGAAGTTGTTACCACCGGCGGTGACCTGCCGGAGATCGTTCCCGATCGCCTGGCCACCGAACGAAAGGTTCGAGCGGATGGCGTCGGTAACATCGAAGTTCAGCGTGCTGACGTAGTCGAACGTCAGGAGCCGCTTCTGGAACACGTCGGTCGTCAGCGAACCCTGGGGGAACTCCCAGAAGCCGATCGGCATGAGATTCCGCGCTTCCTGCTGACGATAGTCGTAGCCGACCGTCAGTCGGTTGCTGAGATTCGCGATCGGGTTGTAGCTGACCGTCAGACCCGTGGTGAGTCCTTCGACCTGCAACTGGAAGTCGTAGTCCAGTGCCTGCGCGATCTCGCGCGGGTCGCCGTCGCCGGAGAAGTAGTTCCGCTCCTGGCGCATCACCTGCAGCTCGAGGCCCGAGAGGTTGTTCCCGGACGGGGTGCTGATGATGTGCTGGCTGTTGAGGCCCGTCGACCACTGCAGCTGCAGGTTGTCGGTCGGGGACATCGTGAAGTTCGCCTGCAGGGTGTACTTCTCCTGCTCGTCGAGC
>JAHHMJ010000235.1 GCA_018678395.1 Gemmatimonadota bacterium
GTCTCCGTCGCCGTACAGGAGGGAGACCGCGAGCGCGAGACCCATCGAGAGGCCCACGAAGACGAGGAGCAGGCCGACGACGCTCGCGACGTTCCTCAGCGACACCCCGGCCGTCCCGTCATGCGAATCTGCGCTCGATCTCGGAGATCGCGTCCGGGAGCGCGAAGACGATCACCTCGTCGCCGGCCCGGATCTCGACGTCTCCACGGGGGATGATGATCTCGTCCCCTCGCATGATGGTGCCGATCAGCGATCCGTGGGGCAGGTGGAGGTCGCGGATGACCTGGCCGGAGACCGATGCCGAGGCCGCCACGTTGAACTCGATGGCCTCGGCGTCGATGCCCTTCAGCGACGCCACCGTCAGCACGCGTCCGCGCCGGACGTAGCGCAGAATCGCGTTCACCGTCGCCATCCGCGGCGACACCGCGGCATCGATGCCGACCTTGGGCACGATGGGCAGGTAGTCGAACTTGTTGACCAGACTGACGACCTTGCGGGCCCCCACGGTCTTCGCGAGCAGCGACGACAGCATGTTGGTCTCGTCGTGTCCGGTCGCCGCGACGAAGCCGTCGATCCCCGAGACGCCCTCCAACTCGAGAAGCTCGAGGTCGGTGGCATCCGCGTGCAGCACGAGGGCCCGGGGGAGATGCTCCGCGAGCTCCAGGCATCGGCGCCGATCGTGGTCGAGAATCGTGCAGGCGACCCCGTGGTGCTCGAGGAGCTCGGCGAGATACTCGCCCTCCGCGCTGCCTCCGGCGATCATCACCCGCCGCAGCGGTTGGTGGTCGTAGCCGGCGAGCGGCGGAATGGAGTTCACTTCCACCGTCGGCGACAGGAGATAGATCTGATCCCCGGTCTCGATGCGGTCCGATCCACGCGGGACGATCGTCTGGCCATCGCGCACGATCGCGACGGTGACGAAGTGGAATTCGTCCAGTTCCGCACCGATCTCGGCCAGGGTCTTCCCCGCCACGGGGGCGCCCTCCCGGACCACCACGCCCAGCAGCTGGACCCGGCCGTCGGCGAACTGGGCGACATCGTTGGCGGCGGCGCTATGCAGCAGCTGGTAGGTCTCGAGCGCGCACTCCCGCTCCGGATTGATCGGGAGATCGATCCCGAGAGCCTCCCGGGAGAGGACGGACCCGCGCTCGTAGTACTCCGGGTTGGAGATCCGAGCGATGGTGTAGCGCACGCCCATCCGGGAGGCGGCCAGGCAAGAGATGAGGTTCACCTCGTCCTGGCTCGTCACGGCCAGAAGCATCCGCGCCCCCCGAACCCCGGCCCGCTCCAGAACCGGAAGCGACGCCCCGTTTCCGGTGATCGTCAGCACGTCGAGCTGCTGCGCGGCGAAGTCGGCGCGTTCGGGATCCGACTCGATCAGGATGACGTCCTGGTTCTCCTCGGAGAGACGCCGGGCGAGGTGGAAACCGACCTCTCCGGCGCCGACGATGAGCACTTTCATGGCGGAAAGCTAGCGTTCACCGCAGGGTGTGTCGAACCCCCGATCCGGGGCGGAACTCCGGCCACTCGGCGGGGAATGTATAGGGTGCAGGAACACTCCCTCGCCACCCACCTCGAGGACGTAATGCTCGCTCGTCCGGAACTGGTTCGACTCTATCGTGACCTCGCCGATCAGGCGGTCCTGAGTGTCTACCTCGACGTGGGTCAGACCGACCCCGCGCAGCGTCGCGCGTGGAAGACCCGGCTCGAGCACGAAGCCTCGCTCGAGGCCCGGCGGGTCGCGGCCGGGGAGGCGGACGAGGAGGAGTTTCAGGCCGCGCTCGCCCACGTCACCGCCGCGCTCGACGGCGAGGGCTTCGTGAAGGGGCAGGGGTGGGTGGGGTTCGCCAACGCCGAGGGGCTCTTCCACCACGAGGCGCTCCCGGTCCCGATGCCCGACCTGGTCCGTTTCGAGCGGGGTGCGCGCGTCGCGCCGTACGTCCGTGGCCTGAAGCGACTTCGCCCCGTCTCGCTCGCCGTGGGCGATCGCCGGCGGATTCGCCTCTTCGCGCTCCAGGAGGGGCGCCTCGTCGAATTGCCGGCGGTCGTCGCCGACCAGGACCTGGGCGACCTCTCGGACGGTGCCGTCAGCAAGGCCGGATCTCGGCACAGCGGCCAGCGAGGCGAGACCGCGTCGGATCGCGCACGACGGGTCCTCGACGAAAGCGCCGAGCGGCTCTGGAAGGAGGCCATGGAGCGCGCGGTGGACGGGGCGGGTGAGGACGGCTTCCTCGTCCTCGGTGGGACGCCGGAGGCGGTCGGGCACCTGGAGAACATGGTGCCGGATCGTCTTCGAGACCGGACCGAGACGTCGACCGGGATGCACGTCGAGATGCCTCTGCCCGAGTTGGAGCAGGCGGTGGCCGAGAGCGCGTCCGTTCTGAACAAGCGCCTTCAGTCCGGTTGGGTCGAGTCCGTGATCGACCGGGCGCGCAGCGGGGGCCGCGGCGTGCTCGGGCGCGAGGGGACGGTCCGGGCGCTGCGCGAGATGCGGGTGGACACGCTCCTTCTGTCTCGCGCCTTCGTGCGCGATCACCCGGACCTCGCGGACCACTGCGTCGGGACGGCCCTCGCTCAGGACGCCGAGATCGAGGAGGTCTCGGGGCCGGGCGCCGACCTGCTGGACTCCGAGGCCGGAGGAATCGGGGCCCGGCTGCGCTACCGGGCGCCCGGGGGTTGAACGGGGGGGGCGCCGGCGTCAGGTTGCGCGCGGAGTCCTCGATTCACTCGATCCCAGGGTCCCGTATGCGTCACGTCCTCGCCGCGCTCTCGTCCGTCTTCCTGGCCGTGAGCGTCGGCCTGCCTTCGGCGGTCCGGGGCCAGGTCGCGCCAGATTTCGCGGCCGACACCGCCGTCGTGTCGAGCCACGCGGTGACG